>DASRRN010000112.1:0-23099 GCA_035695685.1 Acidobacteriaceae bacterium
TCCGGATCCTGCTCGAAGCGGGAGCAGACCCGGCGTGCCTCTGCCATCAGGGCAAAACCCCGGCCGATTATGCACGCGAACGGCAACACTATGCGGTGTTGCAACAGCTTTCAGCAGCGCGTGTTTAGGAAGTAGAGAAACAGCAGGCCCCTCCACTACGTTAGTTAGACCGCATGCGCCTGCGACCCATAAGCGCTAACTTGTTTGGGATGTTTTTCTTCTAAACTCTCACGAAATCGTCATCCTGAGCGGAGCGCCTCACAGATTTATCGCGGGGCACCGCGCTCGGTGGCGCGGAGTCGAAGGACCCCGCGGATGCTTATCTTGCCTATGCCATTCGGAGCTTTTCAACCACTGAAGCCCCGCACCTGGCGAAAAGAAGCTCACCCTCATTCGGACGATCAATCCGAGTTCAAAGACCTTGCACAGACCCGGGGATGGAGGACGATTACCATGCGTGAGAAGATGTACCCGTTACCATCAAATGCCTACCGCAGGAAGATCCTGTTCTCGGGCTTCGGTGGTTGAAAAGCTCCGAACGGTATAGGCAAGATAAGCATCCTCGGGGTCCTTCGACTCCGCGCCACCGAGCGCGGTGTCCCGCGATAAATCTGTGAGGCGCTCCGCTCAGGATGACGATTTCGTGGGAGTTTTGAAGAAAGACAACCAAACGAGTTAGCGCTTATGGGCCGCAGGCCCATGCGGTTTAACCTGGTGGAGGGACTTGCTTTTCCTCTATTCGTAGGCCAAGGCTTCGATGGGATCTTTGCGAGCGGCCTTGAGAGCTGGGTAGGTTGCGCCTACCAGTGAGCCGCCAAGCGCAATCAGGGTGGCGGCAATCAACCAATGAGCATCGATGGGAAAAGGTATGGTGGGAAAACGAACGTCCATCACTTTCTTCAACAGGAAGGTGATGGCAATTCCCAGAATAATGCCAACGATGGAAAGAAACGCCGTCTCGCGCAAGACCAGATCTACGATATACGTCTGAGAAGCGCCTAATGACTTCAGGATACCGATTTCGCGGGTTCGCTCGAGCACCGCGGTATACATTGCCTGGAAGATGACGATGAAGCCGACGACCACGGCCAGCCCGATGACGGTGTAGAGAGCATCTGTGAACGCGGGAAGGTGTTCGGGCGTCATCTGGGATAGCGATTCCGCCAGCGTTTGTACCTGGTATTCCGACATCCCGGGGTGGGCGTGGATCTCCTGTTCGATGAGCTGCTCGTTCTTAGGGTCATCGCTCTTCACGAAGATGATGGAGGCATTGTCTTCCGCGCCGAGCAACGCACCGAGGGTGCGGATGGGCAGATACTTGCGTCCCCCTTTGCCGTGCTCGACAATGCCGCAAATGCGAAATGGGTGGTCGAGAACCGGGATCGTGTCCCCCACGACGTAGTGATGACCCGTCCGGGCGAAGATATCGTCGACGATGACGTCGTTGGGACCCTTAAATGGGCCGCCGGAGAGAAAAACGAATGGACGCAGCGCGTTGTAGCTGGCATAGTCGATGCCCCAAATTGTCTCCACGCTGGTCTTTACGGATAACTGCTGAATTGCCGGCGAGGCGACAGCAACGTGGGGGAGTTGGCCGATAACATTGGCCACTTTCGCAGGAACGGGAGCGCCGCTTACCCCGGCGATGAAGCTGGCATTTGGTGGGCGGACGATGAGATCGGCGCCGATCCCACTGGTTTGCCGGCGGGAGCCCTCAATCTGGCCGAACAGAATGCCGACAATCGAGAGGATCATCGCCACTTCGATGGCGACCGCGAAAATGCTGATGCCGGAGCGCAAGGGCCGATGCAGCAGATTGCCTATGACTAACCTATTCATGCTATTCGCCTAACTCAGGCGAGTGTAGCAAAATAGCTGCGATGGTTTGATCCAGGCTTGATGGCCAAAGGCCATGGCCGTGACTCCAGTAACTCAAAAGATCCTGTAGCGTACACAAACTAAAGGGCTACACGGTTTGCTTTTGACCTGGGAACAGAGCGGCCTTATGGTTGAGAATGTGGATGTGGGTCCGGCCGACGGGTGTAACGGATGGGGAAATTCGGCGATACATTGCGGCAGGAGCGGGAGTTCCGGGGAATCACGCTGGACGCCATCACCCGGGTCACTAAAATAAGCAACCGTCACCTTGTAGCCCTGGAGCAGGAGCACTTCGAAGTTCTCCCAGGCGGGGTGTTCAACAAGAGCATGGTGCGGGAGTACGCCCGGGTAGTCGGGCTGGATCAAGAGGAGTGGGTCGGACGCTATCTCTCTGCGCACCGTCCGGCCGGGGCCGAAACTGACGAAGATGGTTGGATGCGCTTTGCCGAAAATGCGAGCAAAGCACGCAGCGATGCGAGCCGGCGCAACGCCCCAGACCAAAGGCTGCGCTGGACAGGCATTGGGGTGCTGCTGCTCCTGGTAGCGGGCCTCAGTTGGTTTGTGTGGAGCTACGTTCACAAGAAAGTCTCTCTCGGTATGCCTGGTGAGGTGACCCATTCCACGGCGGTGGTAACCCACAACCGTCTGTCTGACCCCAACGCCGCAAAAGAGCTTTTGCCTGGCTGATCTCCCTCTGATACGGTCTTAAAAGGCTCACAGGATGAGAACCGCGCGTGCGATGCGCGGGAAGAAACAGGAGGAAGCTGCTTTGCCACAACATGATCGATTTTTGTTTACGTCCGAGTCGGTGACTGAAGGGCATCCCGACAAGATCGCTGACCAGATCTCGGATGCGATTCTGGATGCCTGCCTGGCGCAGGACCCGTATAGCCGGGTCGCCTGCGAAACACTAACGGCCACTGGCCTGGTGGTGATCGCGGGCGAGATCACGACCAAAGCCTACGTCGATTTCCAATCCCTGGTGCGCGGGGTGGTAGCTTCGATCGGATATGACAACGCACTCTACGGCTTCGACTCCAACACCTGCGCCGTCATCTCCAGCATCAACAAGCAATCCGGCGACATCGCCATGGGCGTGGACACCGGCGGGGCCGGCGATCAGGGCATGATGTTCGGCTACGCGACCAACGAGAACGAGGACCTGCTGCCGACACCAATCTCGCTGGCCCACAAGCTCAGCAAAAAGCTGACCGATGTGCGCAAGAGCGGACTGCTTTCTTACCTCCGGCCTGACGGTAAGAGCCAAGTGACCGTTGAATACGATAAGGAGATGAACCCGGTTCGGGTGGACGCGGTGGTTATCTCCACCCAACATTCCGAGACCATCTCCACCGAGGAGCTGCGTGCCGACATCCTGAAGCACGTGATTCAGGCCACCTTGCCTTCGAAACTGCTTGATGCCGACACCAAGTACCACATCAATCCGACGGGCCGTTTTGTGATCGGCGGTCCCATGGGCGACACCGGTTTGACCGGGCGGAAAATCATTGTAGACACCTACGGCGGTATGGGACGTCACGGCGGTGGCGCATTCAGCGGTAAAGATCCGACAAAGGTGGATCGGTCGGCGGCTTATATGGCCCGATACATTGCCAAGAACATTGTGGCGGCCGGTCTAGCGAAGCGTTGCGAGGTGCAGTTGGCTTACGCCATTGGCGTCGCTGAGCCGGTCAGCGTGCTGGTCGAGACCTTTGGCACGGGAGCGGTGGACTCGGCGGCCCTGCAGAAGTTGGTTCGCGCCAACTTCACGCTGACGCCAAAGGGCATCATCGAGGGCCTCGATCTACGCCGCCCGATCTATCGCAAGACGGCAGCGTATGGCCACTTCGGACGTGCGGATAAGGACTTCACCTGGGAAGCCACCGACAAAGCGCAGGCACTGCGCGAGGCGGCTGGACTCAAGGGGAAGGCGGAACTGGCACCCGCAACTAAATAATTTACCGGCAAGATCCGGATAGCGTAGCCTTCTGCTTTGGGTTGATGATTGTGCCATGGCAAGCATCCATGAGCCCGATCTCAATCCAACGCAGGCGTGGCGGCAAGTCCTGGCGCGGGACAGCAGCGCCGATTTTGTCTATGCGGTCGCCAGCACCGGGATATTCTGCCGCCCCTCCTGCCCCAGCCGACGGCCTGCCGCAGCCAATGTACGCTTCTTCCCTGACGCCGCCGGAGCGCTGGCCGCGGGATACCGTGCGTGTAAGCGGTGTGCTCCCCTCGGCGAGCGGCGGGAAGCAGCAACGGTAGCGCGACTTTGCCGTTACCTTGCGACCCATCGCGACCGGGCCGTGACCCTGGCCGACCTTTCCAAAGTAGTCCACAGCAGCCCTTTTACGGTTCAGCGCATGTTTACCCGGGTACTGGGAGTGAGCCCGCGCGAGTACCAGGCGCAACTGCGGACGAGCCAGGTCCGGCGCCGCCTCTCCGAGCCCGGAGCCAGCGTGACCGACGCGATTTACGAGGCGGGCTACTCCTCCTCCAGCCGTTTTTATGAGGCAGAAAATCTGGGCATGAGCCCCACTCGTTTCCGGGAAGGGGGGTGGGGCGAGACCATCCGCTTTGCGACCGCCCCCTGCGAGCTGGGATTGTTGTTGGTGGCCGCGACCGAACGAGGTGTTTGCAGTGTGATGTTGGGTGATGAACCAGGTGTGCTTGAGCGGATGCTACGGCAGCAGTTTCGCGCCGCGACCATCGTTCCCGACGCCAGCGGGATGACGGAGCAGGTAAAGGCCGTGCTCGCCGCCATGAGCAATCATCCGGCGGCGGGCGACATTCCGCTGGATGTTCGCGCGACTGCATTCCAGGCACGGGTATGGCAAGCATTGCGGCAGATTCCGCGGGGCGAGACGCGCAGCTATGCGCAATTGGCAGAAGCCATCGGTCAACCGACTGCTGTTCGGGCGGTCGCCCGGGCCTGCGCCAACAACCCGGTCGCTATTGCTGTTCCCTGCCATCGGGTTATCGGGAGTGACGGGTCGCTGACCGGCTATCGCTGGGGTGTGGAGCGAAAAAAGAAGCTTCTGGGCATGGAGAGAAGCTGACTGAGAGATGGGACAGCGGGTGGGGTGTTCTGCGGGTGAAAGTGTGCGCCTTAAGCGCCCTATGCGCCCTAAGGGGGGTGCCCCCTCATCCGTCTTCAAAGTTGATCAAGCCAAGGGACTGGCCCCATAAGAGCTAACTTGTTTGGAATGTTTTTCTTCAAAACTCCCACAAAATCGTCATCCTGAGCGGAGCGCTTCATAGATCTGTCGCATAACAAAGGGCTTTATGGCGCGGAGTCGAAGGACCCCGAGGATGCTTATCTTGCCTATGCCGTTCGGAGCTTTTCAACCACCGAAGCCCGCGTACAGGATCTTGCTGTGGTACCCACCTGATGGTCACGGCTGCCGAGAACGTAGATGTAGCTGCCGGAAATGGCAAGATGCTAGCAGTTTCTGTTCTCGGCCCCGGGAAAGACCGTGGCGGGTCCGTCCGGTGCGGGCTTCGGTGGTTGAAAAGCTTCGGACGGCATAGGCAAGATAAGCATCCTCGGGGTCCTTCGACTCCGCGCCATAAAGCCCTTTGTTATGCGACAGATCTGCGAAGCGCTTCGCTCAGGATGACGACTTTGTTGAGGAGCTTGCAATACAGCTAGTTGGATATGCGGCAAGCACGAAAGATCTAAAAGGTCACAGGCTTTCAGGATGACGATTTCGTGGGAGTTTTGAAGAAAACATCCCAAACGAGTTAGCGCTTATGGACTGCGTCCTGGGCTATTTTCAGGTCGCTCCTTGCGGGACTCTGTTCCAGTAACGTCTTCGGTCAACCAGAGGCCGCGGTCAGGATGGCATCTGCTATGGCTGCGGCTTCCCGGCTTGGACGCACGTCGTGGACCCTTATCAGGTGCGCGCCCTGCAAGATGGTAGCGGTGACCGCTGCCAGAGAGGCATTGCCTCGCCGATCGACTGGTATGTCTGCCCCCTTATAGAGCGGGGACAGGGTTCTTCCCAGGAATCCCTTACGGGAGACGCCCGCGAGCAACGGCTGTCCCAAACCAGCCAGTTCATCAAGGCCGGCGAGCAAGGCGTAGTTCTGGCCGGAGATGATTCCGAACCCGAATCCCGGGTCGAGCACGATTCGATCCCGGTCGACCCCAGCTGTCAGGGCATCGAGGAGCCGCTGCTCCAGCCCCTGCCTGACGTGAGGTACAACCTGCTTGGAATCCAGGGGAGGCAGGGCATGCCATTCCTCCGGACGGCCCCGGGTATGCATCAAGACAACCCCGCAGCGGGCCGCAGCACAGACCTGGGCCATCGCCCCATCCCACAAGAAACCGCTGACATCGTTCACAATCTCGACTCCGGCCTCCAATGCAGCCGCGGCGGTTTGGGACTTATAGGTATCGATGGAAAGAATTGCATCGGAGCGATGGCGCAAGATGCCTTTCAACACCGGAACGACGCGGTCGAGCTCTTCCCGGACACCCACTGGCTTGCGTTTTCCCGGCCGGGTTGATTCGCCCCCGATATCGACGATGTCCGCCCCATCCTCCAGCATGGCCAACCCGTGCTCGATGGCTGCCGCAGGGCTATCAAACGCGCCGCCATCGGAAAAAGAGTCGGGCGTGGTGTTCAGGACCCCCATGATCACAGTCCGCTCGCCCAGCGGCAGGGAGCGGGTGCGCAGCTTCCATTCGCAACGAGCACGCGAGGCAAAGGGCATCTTTGCCATTCTAGTGAGGTACACTCCGCGAAGACACATGCAACCGCGCTCTCCCTATCTCAGCCTGTTGCTGCTCGGCGCGCTTTTCTTTCCCCCGGCCAGGCCCAGACCCGCGCGCAAGGTGCCGCTGCCTCTAGCGGTGGCCCGAATTCTTGCCGATCCTCAAGTGAACCAGGCGCACTGGGGAATCTCAGTGGTAGCCCTCAGTGGGAGCCCCATCTACAAGCTCAATGACGGTGCGTACTTCAACCCAGCTTCTAACGCCAAGCTGTTGACCACCGCGGCCGCCTATGCCCTGTTGCCCAGCGGTCTTACCTTCACCACACTGGTCTCGAGCAGTGCTCCGGTTGGCAGCGGGGGAGAGGTTCGGGGGGATATCACCATATTTGGGGTGGGTGATGCCAACATCTCTGGCCGCACCATGCCCTTTGGCCTCAAGACCGAGCGCACCGGGCCGCCACTGGCTGCACTCGAAGATTTGGCCGACCAGATCGTGAAGCACGGGGTCCACTCCGTTACCGGCGATATCGTTGGCGACGACACCTGGTTTCTTTTCGAACGCTACGGCGCCGGCTGGAGCTGGGACGACCTGCAGTGGGGTTATGGCGCGCCGATTTCCGCGCTGACCGTAAACGATAATGAGGTCTACCTCAGTGCCACGCCGGCGGCGCAGGCGGGAGACAACGCCTTGATTTCCTGGCTTCCGGCGACGCCTTACTACTCGGTTGAAAACTCGCTCGCTACCAGCCCCCACGGCGACCCGGGCAAGCCTGGCGTGGAGCGCGCGCCGGGCTCCATGACGGTGCGGATTTTTGGCCGGACACCCCTCGGTCAACCGGGCCTGCACACTGCCCTGGCTATCGAGGACCCGGCGGAGTACGCGGCGCGATCGCTGCGGGCCATGCTGCTGGCCCGTGGGGTGCAGATCGGCGGCAAAGCGCGCGCGCAACATCGCCTATCGACCGACACCAGTGACTTTCTCCCCGCGCAGCAACAACCGATCGCGCTTCATCCCATTACTTTGGAAAACATTGAGTCGCCAAGTGCCGGGCAAAATCTGCTGGCATCGCATGTCTCCCCGCCGCTGGGCGATGATCTGGTGGTGACCAACAAGGTCAGCCAGAACCTCCACGCCGAAATTATGCTCAGAACGCTGGGGAAGCTCGAAAGCTCGGATGGATCCGTGCTGGAAGGCACGCGGGTAGTGCGCCAGTTCCTCATCTCCGCCGGGATCGTCCCCACTGACTTCGTTCTTTTTGACGGCTGCGGGCTTTCCGTTCAGGACCTGGTCACGCCCCGAGCGTTCACTACCTTGCTCAGCTATGCGGCACGGCAGAGCTGGGGTGAAGCATTTCGGTCTTCATTACCGGTGGGCGGAGTGGATGGTTCGCTCTCCACCCGTTTCAAGCAGCCGCTGCTCGACGGCAAGGTGTTCGCCAAAACGGGAACTCTGGGCGAAGCGCGCGCTTTGAGCGGTTACCTGGTGGCTGCCAGCGGCCAGACAGTCGCCTTCTCCATCATGTGCACCGATCACAATCCTTCTTTGCCGGCAGACCGCACAGCAATGGACAAGATCGTGGCGGCTATCGCAGCGGCCAATTGAAAATCGCGGAGTCGAATTGAAGAAGCTTCTTCTTTCTGTTTTGTTAGCAGCTGCCGGGTGCCACCATCTGACGCCGTCAAAGCCGCTCAGCGAGCTCACGCCGCAAGAGGTTGCCGGACACCAGGTTTTCGTGAGCCGATGCTCCAGCTGCCACTACGCCAACACGGAAAAGGGGCTGAACGGTCCTGGGTTGGAGGGTCTGTTCCGTAAGCCTTATCTACCCAGCGGCGGCGCGGCAAAAGACGACCGTGTGAGAGTAGTGATTCTGCGAGGCAGAAACATGATGCCTGCCCTGGGCAATACACTGTCTGATCAGCAGATGGAAGATCTGATGGCCTATTTGCATACGCTATGACCAACTCCAAACTACCGCTGCCAGGCATGGCAGCCATTTCACTGTGGATGCTGGCACTGGCCGTGATGGGTGTGGTGGGAGTGCTGACCGGGCACTATCCGTCCGCCGCCAGGATTGGCATCCTGATCCTGTGTACTGTCTTTGCCGTCGCCGGCCTGGGACTGATGCGCTTGCGGCGATGGGGATGGGCGCTTAGCCTGGGCGCAGTTTTCCTCTGCGTGTGTTTCGGGTGCTATAACCTTTTCCGCTTTCACCAGGGCCAATGGGTGGTCATGGTCTTGATCAACCTGGTCTTCTTTCTCTACCTGGTGCGATCGGAGGTAATCGGGCGTCTTCGTTAGCCACGATACAATAGGACAGCGTGCTTGACCTTGTTCAGATCGATTCGAGTCCACGCCGTCCCGCTCCCAAGCCCGCCTGGCTCAAAGCGCGTGCGCCGGTGGGAGAGAATTACCACGAACTGAAGAGTCTTGCCCGGTCTCTCAACCTGCATACTGTGTGCGAGTCCGCCCACTGCCCGAATATCGGCGAGTGCTGGAACCAACGCACCGCAACGTTCATGATGCTGGGCAATACCTGTACCCGCCGCTGTGGTTTCTGCGCCGTGCCCAAGGGCCGCCCGGAGCCCATCGACTTCGACGAACCTCGCCGGGTCGCGGAGGCGGTCTCCACGCTAGGACTGAAGCATGCCGTGATCACCAGCGTGAATCGTGACGACGATATTCTTGGGGGTGCACGGGCTTTTGCCATGGTGATCGAGGAAATTCGGCGCCAGGCCCCCGGTTGCCAGGTAGAAGTCCTGGTGCCTGACTTTCAGGGTCAGGAAGAAGCGATTCGCATCGTGGTCGAGGCCAAGCCGGAGATGTTGAATCACAACACCGAATCGGTGCCGCGCCTCTACCGCGTGGTGCGGTCGGGTGCTCGTTATCAGCGCACACTGCGGTTGCTGGAGTATGCCAAGATCGTCGACCCACGCATGATCACTAAATCTGGCGTTATGGTCGGCCTGGGAGAAGAAATGCACGAGCTGCTGCAGGTCTACCGCGACCTGGCCGCCATTGGCACAGACGTGTTGACTATTGGACAGTACCTGCGTCCATCCAAAGATCACCTGCCCATGGCGCGCTATTACACGCCGGAGGAGTTCGCCTACATGCGCGAAGAAGCTTTAGGCATGGGCTTCCGCCACGTGGAGTCGGGACCGCTGGTGCGCTCGTCATACCATGCGCGCGAGCAGGCGATGTCGATCTAAATTCGGGGGAAGAAGAAAATGGCAGTCTCAGTAATGGGCGGTATTCCCGCCCTCAAAGACGTCCAGCAACAGCTCAAGACGCGAATGGAAAAGGCGGTCGACGACTTCCGCGCCAATCTCGCGTCCACCCGCACCGGCCGCGCCTCTGTGCATATGCTCGACCAGGTCAAGGTTCCGTATTACGGCACCGATACACCGCTCAACCAGGTGGCGCAGGTGACCGCGCCGGATGCCAACCTGATTCTGGTCCAGCCGTGGGATCCGAGCATTATTGTGGATATTGAGAAGACGCTGCGTGCATCCGATTTGGGTTTCAACCCGCAGAATGACGGCAAGGTCATCCGGATTCCCGTCCCTCCGATGACGGAAGAGCGCCGCAAGGAAGTGGTCAAGCACCTGAACAAGACGCTCGAAGACCATCGCACCGCGGTGCGCAATATCCGTCGCGATGGCAATGACCTGATCAAGAAGTCGGCAAAGGACAAGAAAATCTCAGAGGATGAGGAGAAGAGATCGCTCGAGGAGATACAGAAACTCACCGACGATGAGATCCGGCGCATGGAAGAGATGTGCCGCAATAAGGAAAGGGAAGTGCTGCAGATTTGACCGCGCGGTCAGTTGGTCCGGTTGCTGTGGTCGAGAATAATTTTCCAGCCCTGCGGGTCGTTTTTCAACAAGAGTGAAAAGATCCCATCGGCATTGCCACCGCCGGCTGCGGTTCGTTGCAAATGAAAATTTCCCGTGGCGATGGCGTAAGTGGGGTCCAGGACCCGGATCGCAAGATGGGTGAAGGTTAGCTTGCCCATCCCCGCGGGCGTGGGGTAAATCCTCTTGTAGCGATCGCGAATGGTGGCATAGCCGTATTCCACGGTCTGGCCCACGAATGTAGTGGTTGGGGCGTCTTCGTAGGCTTTCATGAAGGCGTCTACGTCACCCCGGTTCCAATCGGTTGTTTGTTGGTCGAGCAAATGGTGAATGGCAGTCTCTGGTGGTGTTTGTGCGGAAGCCGAGAGCGTCCACGCGAGAAGCAACACGAGATGAACACGGGCCATGGTTTCCTCCGTTCGACCCACGATAAGTCCTGGGGGGAGAGAAAATAAACCGCAGATCCCACGGCACGCCGCGGCGGGGCTCTATGCCTCTTCGGTCGAAAATTGTTTTGCATCGGGCAGTTGTGTGGGGTTGAGGAAAACTGCAGATCCCTCGGCTTCCCCGGACAAAGGGGACAGTCGGGTTTCCCATCGAGGATCGGTTGCAGGGATCCCAGGTCTCAAAAGCGAGACCTGGGGCACCCTTCGATGTCACCCTTTCGGTTTGTTGTCGCTGGGAGGATGACAAACCAGAGGAGGGGGTTTCCCATTCGGGATCGGTTTCAGCCTTTGATTTGTTGCTCTCGCCATTGCTACTACAATGAGCTATGTCGCCAGCGAGAACTGTTTCCGCCGTCTGTTCACACGACTGCCCGGACACGTGTGCTGTTCTCGTAACCATCGACGAATCGGGTAAAGCGACAAGGGTGCAAGGTGACCCGGAACATCCGGTCACGCGTGGCTTTCTATGCGCCAAGGTCAGCAAATATCTCGACCGGGTGTATTCTCCATCGCGGCTGCTTTACCCCTTGCGCCGCCGGCCCGGAGCAGCGAAAGGGAAAAGAGTTTACGGCCGCGAGGCGGACGCCTTCGAGCCCATCGGCTGGGATCAAGCACTGGACGAGATCGCGGAACGATTGGGTTCGGTTGCACGTGAGCACGGTCCTGAGTCCATCCTGCCCTACTCGTATGCCGGAACTATGGGCGTGCTCGGGTATGGCTCCATGGACCGCCGATTTTTTAACCGGCTGGGCGCATCGCGGCTCGATCGCACGATCTGCGCTACTACCGGCGTGGATGCACTGATATCGGTCTACGGAAAAAAGCTGGGCACTGACCCGGAACACTTCCGCCATGCCAAGTACATCATCGCCTGGGCCGCGAATATCCACGGCAATAACGTTCACCTTTGGCCCTTCGTCCAAGAAGCACGCCACAATGGCGCGCGACTGGTGGTTATCGACCCATACCGAACCCGCACTGCCCGGGCCGCTGACTGGCACATCGCTATCCAGCCGGGCACGGATACGGCTTTGGCGCTTGGCCTGATGCACGTGATCATCGAGGAAGGGCTCTACGACCGCGATTATGTCGCCCAATACACCCACGGATTTGAGGCGCTGAAGGAACATGCTCTCGCCTACACGCCGGACCATGTTGCCGGCTTGACGGGCATCCCCGCAGCGGATATCGAGCGGCTCGCGCGCGAGTACGCGGGCAATGCGCCGGCCGTTATCCGGTTGAACTACGGCATACAGCGTTCGCAGAACGGCGGGGCGGCGGTTCGCGCCGTATGTATGCTGCCGGCTCTGATCGGCGCCTGGAAGGATCTGGGTGGCGGGCTGCAGCTCTCCACCGGCGGGGCCTTCACATTCAACTCCACGGCTCTGGAGCGGCCTGATCTGATGCTGGCCAGCCCGCTGCAGCGACCCGCCCGCATCGTGAATATGTCGCGCCTCGGCCACGCGCTCACGGAGCTGGAGTCGCCTGCGGTGAAAGCGCTCTTCGTCTACAACTCAAACCCCGCGGCGATTGCTCCCAATCAGAACGCGGTGGTGCAGGGCCTGATGCGCAGCGACCTTTTCACGGTAGTGCACGAGCAATTCTTCACCGACACTACCGACTACGCTGATATCGTGCTGCCCGCCACCACCTTCCTGGAGCATAAAGATTTTCAGGGAGCTTACGGTCACTACTTCCTGCAGTTATCCGAGCAAGCCATTGCACCGCTGGGCGAAGCGCGTTCGAACGTCTGGCTTTTCGGCCAATTGGCACAGCGCATGGGGTTCACCGAGTCATGTTTCCGCGACAGCGTCGATGATCTGATCGAGCAGGCGCTCGCCGGCCGGGAGGATGGAATCACGCTCCAGGAACTGGAAGCGAAAAAGCGCATACGCGTGACCTCTCTGCCCTTCGCCGACGGCGTCTTCGCCACGCCGAGCGGCAAGGCTGAGTTTTATTCGAGTGCTCTGGCGGCACAGGGGCTGGATGCGCTTCCGACCTTTCACCCTGCGGACGAGTCCCGTCGAGGCGTAGACGCGCATACCTTTCCGTTGGAATTTTTACCGCGCAAGGCGGACAACTTTATGAACTCGACCTTCGCCAATCTTCCCGGCCACCAAAAGATGGAATCACCAGGCCTGGCAATGATGCATGCCGCTGACGCCGGTGCACGGCATATTCGCGACGCAGACTGGGTTGAGATATACAATGCCCGGGGCAAAATCCACCTGCGCGCGCGCATCGATGGCAGCGTGCCGGCCGGAGTGGTAGCCGCCAGCCTCAACTGGAACAAGCTATCGACGGGGGGAAACAACGTGAACGCGCTTACTTCAGAGCGGCTGACCGACATGGGCCGTGGGCCCACGTTTTATTCCACCCTGGTGGAAGTTCGAAAGCTCAACCCCGACGAAGCGCAAAACCTGTTCCCTCCGATAGACTAAGAGGACCTGCTCAAGCGTGGGATTGACGATGCCGTTTCCAGCGGGTTTCCAGTGCGCGGGCTGTGGAGAGTGGAATGAGATGGTGGTGGACGAATCTGCCGGTGGACGGCAGCGTTACGTGGAAGACTGCCAGGTCTGTTGCAAGCCAAACCTTCTCTCCGTGTCCTGGGATTCCTCACTGGGCGAGTACTTTGCATTTAGCGAACTGGAGAGTTAATGGCGTTGTGGTGTCTCAGCTGAGTGGATCTCCGGGATGGTAGGCGGCGTGACAAACCAACCCGCGGAGTTGGGGAGTAGCCCTTCCGTCACATATAATCGCCTTTTCCTCCAGCAGGATCCGATTTTTAGCAGTGAGGGTGTGCCTATTCTTCGCGTCGTGTCAGGGAGCTTTCGCTCCCGGTTTCATCAGAACCAACCTGCGCGGTTCTTTTTCCGGATGTGCAGGATTGTGGGCTTGCTTCTATTTTGCGGTTCCAGTCTGAATGCCTGGGCTCAGCGGGACGTCGCCCCAGCCGCCGCCCCCCCGCAAAACGTAGTCACGCAGATCCGAGTGATCGGCAACCGCCGCATCCCGCGAGAGACGATACTGGCACGGCTATTCACGCATCCTGGAGATACCTACGATCCGGCGACCATCGAGCGCGACTTCAATTCGCTCTGGAACACCGGCTACTTCGAGAATCTGCAGATCGCCCGGGAGGATACGCCCAAGGGCATCGTTCTCGACGTAATTGTTAAGGAAAAGCCGACGATTCGCGAAATCAACTACAAGGGCCTGAACTCAGTCTCGACCTCGGATGTTCTCGACCGCTTCAAAAAAGAACACGTCAGTCTCTCGGTGGAGAGCCCCTATGATCCGACCAAGCTCGCCAGGGCGGTCGATGTAATCCGCGCCCTGCTGGCTGAACACGGGCACCAGTTTGCAACGGTAAAGCCCGACATCAAGACCATCCCGCCTTCCTCGGTCGCCATCAACTTCAACGTTAAGGAAGGCCCCACGGTGAAGGTGGGCAATATCAGGTTTACGGGCAACCGAGCGGTGTCTTCGCGCGAACTACGCGCGGCCATGAGGAATTTGCGGCCGATTGGGATTCCGCATTCGATCTTCCTGGAGAACCTCTTCGCCCGCACCTACGATGCCAGCAAATTGGAGGAGGATACCGAGCGGGTTCGGCGTGCGCTGCAGGATCGGGGCTATTTCAGGGCCGGGGTTGCCGATCCCATTACCCATATTCGGAATGAAGGCGGCCTGTCCTTCTTCACCTTCCGGCCTCGCCAGGGCAAGCGCATCGATATTCGTATCCCGGTCGAGGAAGGGCAGCGCTACCGGCTGGGCGGCGTCACCTTTACCGGCAACGCCCATGTGCAGAACGTGAAAGCGCTGCGGGCTCAGTTCCCCACCAAGGATGGAGAATGGTTCAATGCCACGGCGGTGGGCAAGGGCCTGGACAACCTGCGCAAGGCCTATGGTTCGCTGGGCTATATCAACTTCACCGCGGTGCCGACTCCGCGCATCGATGATGCTAAGCATGAAGTCTTTCTGGACATCGACATCGATGAAGGCAAGCCTTTTACCGTGTCGCGCATCGAGTTCCAGGGCAACACCATCACTCGCGATCGCGTGATCCGCCGGGAATTGCTGATCGAGGAAGGCGCGCCCTACAACAGCAACCTGTGGGAGACGAGCATCCTTCGTCTGAACCAGCTGGATTACTTCGACCCACTAAAAGTGGATACGGACACTGAGACGCATCCGGATAACGAGAACGGCACCGTCTCACTGCTGCTGAAAGTTCACGAAAAGGGCAAGAATTCGATTGGCTTAAACGGCGGCGTGAGCGGTCTTTCCGGCACTTTCCTCGGCCTGAACTACTCCACCAATAATTTTCTCGGTCTGGGCGAAACCTTGAGCGTCCAGGGCAATATCGGCAACCTGTCGCGCAATGTGGTCTTCGCATTCAATGAGCCCTACCTGCGGAATAGACCAATCAGCGTGGGGTTCCAGCTTTTCTCCAGGAAGTCGGACTACAATTCGGCACGGAACTACGCCGCAGTGACCGGCCAATCCGCCAATCTGTCGGCCGCTCAGCAATCGCTCACCCAGAATTACAACCAGTCCTCGACCGGATTGAATTTCTCGGCGCAATACCCGCTGCGGCGCCGCGCCTTTACCCGGTTGGGTTTGACCTACAGTTGGGATAAGTCGACCATCACGACTTTCAGCCAGGCTTCCGCTAACCTCTTCCAGACGCTTGCCTTCCGCAGCGGCCAGATTCAGGGCCCCAACGCGCTCGAAGGGATTTACACCAGCTCGGTTTCGTTAAGCTACAGCTATAACAAGGTCGGTCCATCGGTCTTCAGGCCTCGTTTTGGAACGGATATTTCCGCTGCGCTCCAGATCGCGGGGTTGTGGGGCAATGTTCGCTATTTCACGCCGGTGGTGCAGTACAAACACTTCATCGCGATGAAGGGCCTTCATCCTAACTCGGAAGGGCGCAATGTCCTGGGCTATCGCGTCCAGGTTTCTTACATTCAGGGTTTTAGCGGAGATGTCGCTCCGCCGTTCGCTCGTTTCTATTCCGGCGGCGACAACGAACTGCGCGGCTTTGACGTACGTGCGGCGACACCCTACGCATTCATTCCCGTGCGGCAAAACATCACCCTGACCAATCCCGACGGCACGCCGGTTCCGATTCAACCCGGCAACTACACGTTGGGCAACATCACCATCCCCATTCCCATTTATCGTCCCGTTTCTGTGGGCGGCGACATCAAGGCCACATCCACGGTCGAGTACCGAATTCCGATTGCCGGCCCGGTCCAGTTCGAAGTTTTCGATGACTTCGATATCAATTCTGTGATTCGCCAATCCCAGTTACGGCAAAGCGTCGAGGGCGCCGACCAGCTCAATTCGCCTCTTTATGGCTGCACATCCTACTTCAACGGCGCCTGCCAGGGCGGCCAGTCAATCCAGTTCATCAACCTGATCCGGCCGATCTCGGGGACCAACGTTGTGCCGCGCATGTCAATCGGCGGGGAGGTCTCAGCGATGTTGCCGATCGTGAATGCACCTGTGCGGATTTATTACGCGTATAACGTTCTCCGCCTTTTTGAGAATGTTCAGGGCCAAAGCCTGATCACGCGCAGCATGTTTCCCGCCGGTGGTGCAGGCGACTTTACCTACAATGAGGCCATTACGGCCTATGACTCGCTGCTGCATTTCCGCGAGCCCAGAAAGACCTTTCGCCTTAGCGTGAGTACCACCTTCTAGAAACCTCGCTCTGCGTTGACGCTCCCCCGGCCCGCACCTATAATCACTGCTGGCCCTGTGATTGTCTCGGTCCGTGTCTCTTCTTCGCGTTTGCTGCCAGATGCGCTGGCCAGGTGACTGCACTGCAAATGCGCATGCGGGAGACCCGCAAGCGAAGGCCCGCTTTCCGCTGAAAGACGCGGGCGATCTGGATTTCAAAGATCAAAAGGAGTTCTGTATTCCGATGAAGCGTTCGTTTACCTTTGTTTGCCTGCTCGCGTCCGCCACCGGCGTGGGCATCCTCTCCTCGCCCAGCAGCGCGTTAGCCCAGGCGCCCTCCGCACCCGCCCCCGCCCCCGCCCAGTCCGCCGGCCTTGCCGCCGCTCCCGCTCCGGAATTTCCTGCCAATCCCAAGATTGCGATCATCGCTTTCCAGCAGGCGGTCGCAGCAACCAATGAGGGTCAACGTAGCTTCGCTCAGTTGCGGACCAAGTTCGAGCCCAAGCAGGCTGCACTCAAAGCCCAAAGTGACGAGATCGATTCACTGAAGAAGCAATTGCAGGACGCCGGAGCCAACCTGAGTGAACCGGAGCGCGACAGCCGCCTCAGGACCATCGACGAGAAAACAAAGTCTCTCCAGCGGTCCGCAGAAGACGCCCAAAACGAAGCCAGCGGCGCGATGAACGACATGTATCAGCAACTGGCACAGAAGGTATATGCAGTATTGGACGCTTATTCGAACCAGAATAAGTTCACGATTGTGCTCGATACCAGCGCACAACAGACGCCCGTGCTGTGGGCTAACCAGGGTTCTGACATTACCAAAGAAGTAGTGGCAGCCTACAACGCCAAGTCCGGCGTTCCTCCGCAGCCCGCTGCCGCTGCTCCACGCCCGAGCGCACCCACTCCTAGCCACACCGGAATCACGCCACGGCCCAGCACGACCACGCCACGGCCCAGCACGACCAAGCCGCCGCAGTAGAGCAGTCCTCCCGCACTTCACCCCGGGCACGATTTCGCTTGCCCGGGGCGATCAGGACGACCGTAAAATGGCTTGGCCAAACCAATCGGTAAGGCTGTAAAAAACTCTCATTACAGCCCTGGATCAGAGCAAAAATTCATCGATGGTAGGTGCCGTTTGCGCTGTGGAAAAAACTGTGGAAAGCCGGGGAGGCTGATTTTGTGCACAATCCAGTGCCGCCCCGAGGGCTAGGGCGCGACCCGGTCATTGCACCTTAAATCATTTGGTTTCAATTGTTTAGGATAGAGTAATCCAGCAACGCGCCATTTGACGCCACGGCTTTCTGCTATCTCTCCAATTCACAGGTTTCCACAAAACCACCTCGAACCGTGACTAACGTAACCGGGAATTGCGGTTATTTGCTTGAATCTTCGCCCACCTTGAGAACGGCTAGAAACGCCTCCTGCGGAATGTCAACTTTACCGATGCGCTTCATGCGCTTTTTACCTTCTTTTTGCTTCTCCAGAAGTTTGCGTTTACGGCTGATGTCTCCCCCGTAGCACTTGGCTAGAACGTTTTTGCGCAATGCGGCGACAGTTTCCCGGGAGACGATTTTGGCTCCAATGGCTGCTTGAATGGCAACCTCAAACATCTGCCGCGGAATGAGCTCGCGCATCTTGGAAACCAGCGCTCGTCCCCGCTCGTAGGCAAAGTCTCGATGCACGATGATCGAGAGCGCGTCAACCGGTTCGCCCGAGACCAGAATATCCAGCTTGACCATGGGCGATTCCCACAGACCCGCCAACTGGTAATCGAGAGACGCATACCCGCGGGAGACCGATTTTAGACGGTCATAAAAGTCCAATACGATTTCGTTGAGCGGTAGCTCATAGGTCAGCATCACGCGAGTGGGGGTCACATATTCGAAGTTTTTCTGCCGGCCGCGTTTCTCCTCAACCAGCTTGAGAATGCCGCCAACGTACTCTTCACTGGTCAGGATGGTAGCGATGATTACCGGCTCTTCAATCCTGGCGATGTCGCTGGGGTCGGGCCACCGGGAAGGGTTCTCCACTTCGATGATCGCCCCATCGGTGAGGGTGATTTTGTAGCGCACACCAGGAGCTGTAGTGATGAGATCGAGATTGAATTCGCGCTCCAGCCTCTCCTGAATAATCTCCATGTGAAGCAGGCCCAGGAAGCCGCAACGAAATCCGAATCCCAGAGCGACCGAGCTTTCGGGCTCGAAGAAAAACGAGGAGTCGTTCAGCCGCAGCTTCTCGAGCGCGTCCCGGAGCAGCGTGTGCTCGTGCGAATCCACGGTATAGAGCCCGGCAAAAACCATCGACTGAATGTCTTTGAAACCGGGCAGCGGCGCCGCAGCTGGACGCGCATCGTCGGTGACGGTGTCACCGATCTTGGTGTCGGCGACATTCTTGATGGTGGCGGAAAAAAAACCTACCTCGCCGGCTGACAGCTGTTCAATCTCCACTGGCTTCGGTGTAAGCACTCCAACAGCTTCCACATCGAATACGCGGCCGTTGGACATGAGACGGATTCGCGCACCCTTGCGCAGAATGCCATTGATCACGCGGGCCAACACGATCACGCCACGATAAGGATCAAAATGGCAATCAAAGATCAGGGCCTGCAGCGGTGCCTCTGCATCGCCGGTTGGCGGCGGCAAGCGCTGCACAATAGCCTCCAGCACTTCGGGAACCCCGACGCCCGTTTTGGCACTTACCGGGAGCGCGTCGGTCGCGTCCAGTCCTACAGTGGACTCGATCATTTCCTGGGTGCGCAAGACGTCCGCGCTGGGCAGATCAATCTTGTTGATGACCGGAATCATGTCCAACCCGTTATTGATGGCCAGATAGGCATTGGCCAGGGTTTGGGCCTCGACCCCCTGGGAGGCGTCCACAACCAGGAGAGCGCCCTCACAGCAGGCCAGCGAACGCGAAACCTCGTAGGAGAAGTCGACGTGACCGGGCGTATCCAGCAGGTTTAACTGGTACATTTCCCCATCGCGGGCAAGGTAGTTCATACGCACCGCATGGGCCTTGATGGTAATACCGCGCTCGCGTTCCAGATCCATCACATCCAGCACCTGGGCCTGCATCTCGCGCGCCGTCAAGGAGCCGGTCAGTTCGAGTAGCCGGTCGGAAAGCGTGGATTTGCCGTGGTCAATATGGGCAATGATGGCGAAATTGCGGATGTGCTTGCTATCCATGAAGGGGTGCCGGCCGGCGGGTACGACTCAATTGGTGAACGAGAGGAAGGTCTCTCCCCCGATCTTATCATTCACACTGCAGGGGTCCGGGCAATACAATCATGTGAACGACATGGCGCCAGCAGGCTTTGAACAAACCGGCCTTTGTGAAGCAAGGGCGAAAGGAGCCAGGACATGTTCGCGTCTACTCTGCACAGGTGACCGTGTCTAAGTGCGGCTTTTCTTGAGGAAATGCCGCGCCGGGATCGGCTGCCCGGTGAACATCAGAA
Organism: Acidobacteriaceae bacterium; assembly: GCA_035695685.1. Taxonomy (GTDB): domain Bacteria; phylum Acidobacteriota; class Terriglobia; order Terriglobales; family Acidobacteriaceae; genus PALSA-350. The sequence goes on from DASRRN010000112.1 coordinate 20,047, forward strand.
GTGAAATTGTTGCGGGCGTTGTTGCATGGATTTGGCGAAAGGATTGAATAGTGGAGGGTTGAATATCGCTCCCAGAGTGTTCCTGTTGGTGCTTGCCGCAGCCCCGCTGCTGCTAACCGGTTGTGTGCCGGAGGCCCCCGTGACCAAGGGGCCGGCGAAATCTCCCCAGGCTACGGCTCCCGCGCTTAAGCCCTCTGAGCCCGCGGCGGGGGCGCACGCACTCGCAACCCCCGCCGTCACCCCCGCCCGTCCTGAAGTGCAGGCCTTGATCGACTCAGTCGAAGTGGCTTATCAGAGCGGCGTGGCGAACTACCACGCGGGCAAACTGCAGGCCGCCAAGGCGGATTTCGACCGCGCCGTAGACCTGATGCTAACCAGCAGTTCCGACCTGCGGACCGAAACCCAACTGCGGGCTGAGTTCGACCGCGTGATCGACGCGGTCAATACCCTGGAAATGGAGGCCCTCAAGCAGGGAAATGGATTTGCTCCCAAGCTTGAACCCGCTCCGGTTGATATTGCCAACGACGTCACATTCCCGGTAGATCCTACGGTCAAGGCTCAGGCAATCGCAGAACTCAAGACCACGCAGTCCGATCTGCCGCTGGTGATCAACGACCCGGTGGCTGGGTACATCAGTTATTTTTCTTCCAAGGGGCGGGGCACCCTGATGCGTTCGCTGGAGCGCGCCGGCCGCTATCACGCCATGATCGCGGCGGTGCTGGCCGAGGAGCAGGTTCCCCAGGATCTTATTTACCAGGCGGTGGCCGAATCCGGCTTTCAGCCGCAGGCGGTGAATGGCCGTTCGGGCGCCGGCGGCATGTGGCAGTTTATGCCCTACGGGGTCTATGGCCTCAGCCGCAATGGCTGGTACGATGAGCGCTTCGATCCAGAAAAATCAACCCACGCCTACGCTCGCTACATGAAGTTGCTGTATTCCCAGTTGGGCGATTGGTACCTGGCCATGGCAGCGTATGACTGGGGTCCCGGCAACGTGCAAAAAGCCGTGGAGCGCACCGGCTACGCCGACTTCTGGGAACTCTATCGCCGCAACGTGCTACCCCAGGAAACCAAGAATTACGTCCCCATCATCATTGCAGCCGCTATCATGGCCAAGAATCCGGGGCAGTATGGACTGCAATCGCTCACACCCGATCCTCCGCTGGTAACGGACACCGTCACCACGGACTACAGTGTTGACCTCCGCCTGGTTTCCGACCTGGTGGAAGCGCCGGTCCAGGAGATCTCGGACCTCAATCCCAGCCTGTTGCGGATGAGCACCCCTTCCGACGCTCCCTTCGAGCTTCATCTGCCTGCCGGCAGCAAAGATATCTACCAGAAGCGCATTGCCGAAATCCCCGCGGACAAGCGAAATCAATGGAGGTTTCACAAAGTGGTGGCTGGAGAAACGCTGGCAACCGTGGCTCACGATTACCATGTGACTACCTCGGAGATTGCCTTTGTGAACCAGCTGGAAGCCGGCGAAGATCTTTCCGCGACTGATTCGCTGATTATTCCGGTCCCCCCCACCTCGTCAAGCAAATCCCGGCTCACGCTGTACAAGGTGGAGCACGGCGATACGCTGGTGACGGTGGCCGATCGTTTCAATGTAACTGTGCAACAGCTTCGCCGTTGGAATCACATAAGCGCGGCTCGCCTGGTACCGGGCCGTCACCTCTATGTGGCTGAGCCAGCCCGTGTGACCCGCGTGAGCAGAACCAGTAGCAGGCATCGGGCAAGTGCGGCGACCAAGCGTAAATCTCCAGCGCGGGCGGCGTCGGGAACGCATACAAGCGTGAAGAATGGAAAAGAAACTTAATTCGCACTTGCGTTCATTGGCATCCCGTTGCATGCTGTTGCTATAATCCGCGCCGCAGGCAAGTATGATGGAAAGTGGTTCTCTGCGATCCGAATCGGTAGCAACCAAAGCCTTGGAGGCATAAGAATGCAGGACGAACTTAAACTGTACGCACACGCTGAAAATGAGTTTGAAGCCGAGGCGGACGAGTTCCCGGATGAGCTCGAAGACGGGTTCGATGACGATGAAGAGGAAGAAGAAGTAAGCGTCATCGTCTCCTCCACCCCGATAAGCGCGGAGTTGCTTGCGCCGCCCGTGAGTGTGCCGCCCGCACAGCCACCGGCGAAGGCGCCAGCCAAAAAAGCCGCAAAAAAGACCATTGCCCCGCCTTCAGCCATCAAAAAGGCAGCGGCGAAGGCTCCGGCAAAAGCTCCGGCCAAAAAGGCCGCCACAAAATCTGCCGCGAAGAAGAGCACCAAAGGCGCGAAGAGCGGCAGAAAGGCCGTGAAAGCGGTCGGCAACAAGAAGAGCGCCAGCATCAAAAAATCTACCAACAAACGAGGTATTCCTTTGGCAGTGAAGAAGGCAGCAACCAAGAAGTCGGCAGCAAAGAAGGCTCCGGCAAAAAAGGCAGCTAAGAAGTCGTCAGCCAGGAAGAAGGCGCCGGCGAAGAAGACAGCAAAGAAGAAGTCGGCGAGGAAGTAGTACTAAAACAAACAGGCAAGCAAAAGAGCCCGGCTGCTAGCCGGGCGTTTTTGCGTCTGCAGGGTTATTTTTTGGGTCCTGTGCATTCGGTGAAAAGTGTCTGGATGAAGGGCACGGCTTCAGCGCCGTGAGCCGGGTACGGGCGTCACAAAGTAATTTGACATGAACCGTTGAAAAGACGTGCCCCAGGGGCTGAAAGCCCAAATCTTTGTAGGGCCCTCAACGGCCCGACTAAAGTCGTGCCCTGATACAAACCATCGGAGCAGTGGCTCGTGAGAAACCTCGCGATTCTGCAGATACCTGCGGTGCTTTTTGCCCGGCTTCACAGCTGGAGGGTGCGTGAGGGTATGTGAGAACTCGGGATTTAGAAATTTAGTCCCGCAGGGACGGCTGAACTTAGCCCAGGACGCTAGTCCTGGGTACGTCATGAAACATGATTGAGTCCCGCAGGGACGGCTGAAGGAGGATTGCATCGCGGCCCATTTTCAGCCGTCCCTGCGGGACTGAGTCTTCCTTTCAAATCCAACCCAGGACTGGCGTCCTGGGCTAAGTT
>DASRRN010000113.1:0-3218 GCA_035695685.1 Acidobacteriaceae bacterium
ATTGCCAGGGCGACCGGCTGCGCGCTCCCGCTAGTGGTAATCAGCACTAGCTGATTGATCGCCTGTTTTACCCGCAAGCCGAAACTGTTCAGCATCTCGGCGGTCTGGGGCAGATCGTCCTCTTCTTCAAGCGCCACGCCGTTGGGTGCAGCATAGCCATTGGGTCCCTTATAGAGGTGCAGCTCATGAATGTCTCGCGACAACGTAGCCTGGGTCACCTCGAAACCGCGCTTGACCAGCCGGCGGCGCAACTCGTCCTGGCTGCCGATGGGCGCGCCTGCGACGAGTTCCCGAATTACCGTATGCCGATCTTGCTTCATAATGTCTTTACGACCATTTCTCACGTCTTTTGCACCAAAGCCAGAGCGCGGCCCTGGGCCGCGCTCTCTTGCATTCTCACAGTTACGGCGATGTGGTGATGGTGGTTATGTGCAGCCGTTCTTTCCACCCCAACACGCAACAACGGCGTGCCGGGGACCCCGGTTCTTTGGCGGAACGGCTGCGTAAAGATTGGTTAGCCAGTGCATGTCAACCGTGAGAATGCGCTCTGGGTGTGTGCATGGTGTGCATAAAAATACATTTACATGTATAAATATACAGAGGCGGCTTGTCAACGAATGGATGTCTTTTTTTAATAAAAAACGCTCATTAGCCGTTGCCCTTTGTGGTGCAAAAGAAATTTTTATTGCCAGCTGCTTGTCAACGAAACGGGGATTATAGTTACGTATGGGTTTCTTTGCCTCAAATCAGCTGGAGCGCAGCCTTACCCCTAACCTGCTCGATCCCCGTTTCGACCACGACTCTTGCGGTGTGGGATTCGTGGCCACGCTACGCAATCAACCCACCCATGAAATCCTGACCCAGGCGCTCACCGCGCTGGCGCGTCTGGCGCATCGCGGAGCCATTGCCGCTGACGGCAAGAGCAGCGATGGCGTCGGCATCATGACCGCGATCCCGCGGGAATTTCTACTGGCGTCCACTGGGCTTTCCCTGAGCGCCTCCCAGCCGCTGGCGGTGGGAGTGGTGTTTTTCCCCAGCGAATCTGGTCCCGGTCAGCAGGCTCTGGAGCAGGCGCTCGCCGCCCAAAATCTTGACCTGCTCACCTGGCGAGTGGTGCCCACCCGGGAAGAGGTTCTAGGCGAGATTGCGCTTTCCAGCATTCCTGTGATCCGCCAGGTGCTGGTGACTGCTACAAATCCTGAACATTTTGAGCGTCGCCTCTACTTGGCGCGTAAGCAGTTCGAGCGCGAGGCCGGCACTTCCGGCTACGTTTGCTCGCTCTCTTCCTGTTCGCTGGTCTACAAGGCAATGTGCGCCGGCCGTCTGCTGGCCGACTTTTATCCTGACCTGGCAGACCCGGCTTATACCACCGCGTTTGCCATTTTCCATCAGCGCTATGCCACCAACGTTGCGCCCTCGTGGGACCGCGCCCAGCCCTTGCGGACCTTGGCTCACAACGGGGAGATCAATACTGTCTGGGGGAACCGGGGTCGCATGGACGCCCGGGCCGCGACCATCCCTGCGGAAAATCATCCCATATTGTCCAAGGACGGCTCCGATTCGACCAGCCTGGACGAGATGGTCGAGTTGTTGGCGCGAAACGGCCGCAGTGTCGCTGAAGCGGTCAGGATGTTACTGCCTCCAGCCGGCCGGCAGAGGGAATCAGCGTTCCTTCGCTACCACGCGGATTGCGTAGAACCCTGGGACGGGCCGGCAGCGCTCGCTTTTGCCGATGGGCACCTGGTCGGTGTGGCTCTGGATCGAAACGGCTTGCGCCCCTGCCGCTTCTTTCTCACCGAAGACGCCCTGGTAGTTGCCGGATCGGAAGCAGGCCTGGTGGACCTCGATCCGGAGAGGATCATCCACAGTGGCCGTCTCGGTCCCGGAGAGATGCTGGTCGCCGATCTGGATGCGCACCAGTTGCTTGAGGACGATCAGTTGTTAAAGGAGTTCGACCGCTTCACCAAGTACAGCACCCTGGTGGCGGATACCCCCCTGGCGCCGGTCTCTTTCGCCCCCGCAGTCGACGATTTGACCCAGCTCCAGCAGGTGTTTGGCTACACCCGGGAAGATGTCCGCATGGTGCTTGCCCCAATGACGAGTGACGGCAAAGACGCGGTGTGGTCCATGGGCGACGATACTCCCCTGGCTCCTCTGGCCCACGCGCCGCGGCCGGTCTACGCCTTCTTCCGTCAACGCTTCGCCCAAGTCACCAATCCGGCGATCGATCCGGTACGCGAATCCATTGTCATTGAATTGCACACCCGCCTCGGCCCGTGGCCGCACCTTCTCGACACCAAGGCGCGCATTCCCGGGCTTTCGTTGGAGTCGCCATTTCTCTCCCTGGGCCAGATGCATGCGCTGCGCAATCGGGAGCACCCGTTGGCCGAAGAGATGCCGCTGGCGGTCCTGGACTGTGTCTTTGCGCCATCCTGCAATCTCAAGCGTGCAATTGACGATCTCTGCGCTCGCGCCATTGAGTTAGTCCGTGGCGGCGCGGCCATTTTGCTGCTCAGCGACCGTGCCATCGCCCAACCGGGAGCGCGTGCCGAGATGCTCCCTATCCCCATGGCTCTGGCTACCGGGGCTGTGCATCACGCCTTGGTAAATGCCGGGGTGCGCACTTGCGCCGGCCTTGCGGTCGAAGCCGGCGATTGCCGCGACCTGCACCACGCGGCTGTTCTTTTTGGCTTCGGAGCGGGCGCCGTTTGCCCCTGGCTCGCGCTCGAAACAGCGCGCAATCTCGACCCGGAAAAGGGCGAAGCCAACATGCTTCACGCCTTCGACCTCGGCCTGGCCAAAATCATGTCTAAGATGGGTATCTCTGTGCTCGATAGCTATCGCAGCGCGCACCTCTTCGACATACTTGGCCTCGACCACGAAGTAGTGGAACTTTGTTTCTTCGGGACGCCATCGCCTATCTCCGGCATCGGCTTTGCCGAGCTTGAAGCCGCTTTACGTGACGTCTGGTCCGCGGCCCAGGAAGAGGACGTTCAACCTGCCTTAGTCAACGTTACTCATCAGGATTCGCAACCGCCCACAGCCACCGTGCAGCAGCCGGTCACGCCGCGAGAAGCCAAGACCCTTCCTGATTATGGCTGGGTTCGCTTCCGTAAAGACGATCGTGCAGAGCCGCACACCTGGCAGCCACAAACCGTGAAGGCTTTGCAAATAGTGACAGGCACGGCCCGTGGTGTGGCTGGTGCCGGCCTGTCGCC
>DASRRN010000114.1:0-7732 GCA_035695685.1 Acidobacteriaceae bacterium
GTTCGCTTTGGACAGGGCTTCGATTCGCCCGGCGTAGGCCTCGAGCCTGGCTCCAGGGATGGCAAAAACGGCCACGTCGTCGGTGAGTACGTCCAGATAAGCCCGGGCTCCACAGCAGCCTAAACTTAGGGCCGCCCGGCCAGTGTTCATGACCTGGGGCATGATGGCGCAGGCAGGCCTGCCCATGGCTGGAGCATTTTGGTTTTCCACCTGCTGCGTGGCTTCAGAGAGTATGAGGGTCTGGTTGGCGTTTACGAAGAGGAGCACGACGTCCGGCGGCAATGGAGAAGCTGCCAACGGCGCATATACGACGTATCCAGGCTTCGACCCCAGAACCGGAATCAGCGCCAGGTCTTCTGGTCGCACATAGTCGAGCTCGCCGAATACTTTGAGCGCGTCCATCAGGTCAGTTTGCTGAGCAGGCGAGGGCTGAAGATTGTGAGTATAGACGCCAATGGCACAGAGGCCGTGGTCGGAGGCGGAAGTCGTAAAAGCGACGCTGGCGCCATCTTGCCAAAATCTGCAACCTGCGGGCACACGGCCGCCATGCGCTTTTACGCCGGCTGGAATAGCGTCGGTAAAGCAAATCGCTACGGGCGGCTGCTGAAGATCGAGCGATGCGGCAAGAATGGCGGCCAACTGTGAATACATGTTCATTCCTTCTCTAGCCTTTACGTTGGCCTTCGACGGTAAATCCGAGACCGGTGATGAAGGTGACGATGGCCTGCTCGGTTATCTGGTTGGGATCGAAGCCGACGGTGACCCTGCCTTCGGGATAGCTTGATTTGCTGGAGGTGACGCCTTTTTGTTGGCCAAGCATGGTATCAAGGCCAGTGGCGCAGGTGATGCAACTGAATCCCTTGACGAGATACGTAACGGTCTTACTCGCTCCCGCCGCCATTGCTTCGAGAGGAGCCAGGGTGCCCACACTGGCCATAGTGACGAATTGAAGAAATTGCCTGCGAATCATGTTCGTTATCTCCTTAGCGAGCGGTTGCTGTGCCGGGTTCATATCTCCAGGGTGTTTGAATACTGGCTTGGTCGGAGAAGCGGGTGTCGGTGTAGTCGCTGAATTCGACCTTCTTATTCAAGACCCCCGTTTCCATCATCAGATCGCGCACCATATCAAAGTCCGCTTTGCGCGGAGCAAGGGGGCTATAGGTGACCCGATCCATCGGCTTGGTGAGGGCCCATCGCAGCAGTGCGGGTTTCTGGTTGTAGTAGAAGCGGCCTACGAAATCGGCAGCGTCTTCGCGATGAGGTTTGCTGGTATCAAGCCAGAGACCGGAACGGGCGATACCATCCACCAGGGTCTGGACAACCTCTGGACGCTTGTCGATGAGGTCCTGACGCACGACGAGAATGCATGACATGTAGTCGGGCCAATATTCCCTGGCCTGGAAAAGGACTCGACCAAAGCCCCCTAGTTCCGCTTGCGAGGGGAAGGGTTCACCCATGACGAAGGCGTCGATGGCGTGGGCTGCCAAAGCGCCGGAAACGTCTGGGGGCGCCATCTCGAGCATCTTGATTTCGCTGGGCTTGATTCCCCACACCTTCATGGCGCGAAAGAGGAGAAGGCGCTCGTCAGAAAAGCGGCTGGGGATGGCGATGGTGCGGCCGCGCATATCGGCAAAGGTCTTGATCGGGCCGTCCTTACGGACGACCACCGCACTGCCATAACGGTGCCCCAGGTACACGACCTTGATAGGAACCCCTTGGGAAACGAGAGCAATCGCCAAAGGGGCAACGATGAAGGCGGCTTGTACCCGGTTCGAGATGAGCGCTTCCTTGATCTCTGGAAAGCCCTGAAACATTCTGGGCAGGAACATTTCTCCCGATAGAGAGTACTTGGAAATGTAGTCAGTTACCGGGCAGGTGAGCTGGCAGGTAACGGGGAGATAGGCAACTGTAATTTTTCGTTTCTCGGGTGGTTGATAGTCATTGAGAACCGCTCCCCAGTTCACGTTCAGATAACCATGCAGTCCTGTGATCAACAGGAGCCATCCGAAGACACCCAGCACAATTTTGGTTTTAAGACTCATCGCGAAAACCCCAGCGAACCGATTTGATTTTTTCGAGCCACCGGAAGCAGCTATCGAGGATGAGCCCGATCAAGCCGATGATCAGCATGGCGGCAACCACCAGATCGTAGCGTTTGCCCGAGTTACGCGAATCGATCACCAGGTAGCCCAGGCCGGAATCGACCGCGATCATCTCGGCGGCAACGACCACCAGCCAGGCGATGCCGAGGGCGATGCGCAAACCGACAATGATTTTTGGCAGCGCGGCCGGGAAGACAACCCGGGTAAGCAACCGGGCTGGCCCGAGACCAAAGTTGCGTCCGGCGAGACGGAACACGGAGGGCACGTTGGATACTCCGTCGACGCTGGCCACGATGATGGGAAAAAGCGCACCCACGAAGATGAGCGAGGTGGCTGCGTGATCGCCGACACCCAGCAGGATGATGGCTACAGGAATCCAGGCGATTGGGCTGATGGGGCGAAGAATCTGCAATACCGGATTCACCACCTTGTTCGCGGCCGGATACCAGCCGAGGATCAGGCCCAGGGGAATCCCGATCACGGCCGCGGCGCCGAACCCAATCGCCACGCGGCGAAGAGAGTCGATAATGTCGCCCCATAAGACGTTCTTGTGAATGAGCTCGGCAATTCCCTTTTTCACATCGAGCGGTGAGGGAAAGATTTTCGTTGCCGTCCAGACAACCGAATAATGCCACAGAGCAAGAAACACTGCGGTCGTGAGCATTGGCCAGAAGAACTTCTCCCACTTTTTAGGTTCGACGAGTGAGTTCATATTTTATGGGCCAGGCCAATCTGCTGGAAAATTCCGTCGCGCAGTTCAAGGTAGCGCGGAGAGCTGATGTCGCGGGGATGCGGTATGTCGATATTGACGATTTGCTGAATGGTGGCGGGGCGGGCGCTCATCACGACCACTCGGTCCGCAAGCTGCACCGCCTCATCGATATCGTGGGTCACGAAGATGATTGTTTTGCGCTCCGCCTCCCAGATGCGTAACAGTTCGCCGCGCATGACAAGGCGAGTGATGGAGTCGAGGGCGCCAAACGGTTCGTCGAGAAAAAGCATGTCGGGGTTCACGGCCAAGGCCCGCGCCACCTCGAGCCGCTGTTTCATGCCGCCAGAGAGTGCGGGCGGGTAGGCCTTTTCAAAACCTTCGAGCCCCACCATTTTTACGTAGTGGGCGACACGCTGCCGCCGTTCTGCTGCGGGCAGATGGAACAAGCCGAAGGCGATATTGCCTTCGACAGTGAGCCAAGGAAAGACACCCCGCTCCTGGAAGACAAAGATGCGGCGGGGGTCGGGTCCGTGGACCACTTCGCTATCGATCTTTATCTCTCCGCTGGTGGGCGAGAGGAAACCGGCCATGGTGCTAAGCAGTGTCGATTTGCCGCAACCGGAGGGGCCGAGCAGACAAACAAACTCTCCGTCGGCAACTTCAAGGCTGATGTCATCGAGCACGGGCGTGCTCTTGCCATCGCGCGTAAACACCATGTGGACGTGCCCGGCCTGTAGCTTCGCTGTTTGCACTAATCCTCCGAGTAACTCCAGCGGAGCGACTTCAGATGTTCGAGAGATCGCATCCCCATATCCAGCAACAGGCCAATCAGTCCGATGATGACCATCCCGGCGACCACGAGATCATAGCGGTTGCCGGCGTTACGAGCATCTACGATCAGAAATCCGAGTCCAGAGCTTACTGCGATCATCTCCGCCGCGACCACCACCAGCCATCCGACGCCCAAGGTGATGCGCATGCCTATGATCAGTTGTGGAATGACGGCAGGAAAGAGGACACGGGAGACCAGGGCTCTGGAACTGAGACCGAAATTGCGGCCGGCATTGATGTAAACCGCCGGAATCCCCCGCACCGCGTTGATCGCAGTAAACAAGAGGGGGAAAAAACAGCCCAGAAAGATAAGAAAGATGGCCGCGAAGTCGCCCACGCCAAACCAGAGAATCGATAGCGGAATCCAAGCCAGCGGCGAGATGGGGCGAAGGAGTTGAAGCACAGGATTGAATGCCATGTTTGCCCTGCGGTTCCAGCCGATGATGAGCCCCAACGGCACAGCCAACAGAACCGCGAGAACGAAGCCCCAGGTCACGCGGAATAAAGAGGCGACCATATATTTCAGCAGCAGCCCGTGTTGCAACAGGTCGCCGATTCCTTTGACGACCTCCCAAGGTGTCGGCAGTATATGGAGCGGGTTCCGGGTGACGGCAAATTGCCACAGCAGGAGCAGGACTGCGATGAGGGCGATAGGGCGGAGACGGACAATCAAGCCTTTCGACCTCTTTCTTTTCTCGGATCGAGTCCCGTGGTGGGCAGTCGCATTCTAGCGTCATTGCGTGGCTTCACACCTCGACCAAAAGGTTGAGGTGGGCGTCCACCCCGCGTTGACGGTATGCTATGCATCAACTCAATGCAGTCCGAAAAAGTCGGATCGGGGCAGGGAAGCATGCCCCAGGGCTAAAGTGTCTGCGTGAAGCCCACGATGGTTACATTGCGTTTTCGCCCTGGACTTCAGTCCATAAGCGCTAATTTGTTTGGAATGTTTTTCTTCAAAACTCCCACAAAATCGTCATCCTGAGCGGAGCGCTTCACAGATTTTTCGTGTGACACCGCGCTTGCTGGCGCGGAGTCGAAGGACCTCGAGGATGCCTATCTTGCCTATGCCGTTCGGAGCTTTTCAACCACAGAAGCCGTCGTACAGGATCTTGTTGCGGTACCCACCTGATGGTCAAGGGTACATCTTTTCATGCGCTGTAATCATCTTCCATCCCCAGGTCTGTGCAAGGTCTTTGAACTCGGGATTGATGATGCGAATGGGGTTGATTGGGGAGCTTGGGGCATTTTCACCAGGGCTAAAAGCCCGGTAGTGGCAAGTAAAGCGTTCTCACGGGTTTGAAAACCCGCTTCCCCGGACTGAAGTCCGGGGCTGGCACGGATCATGCTGTGGCCTTTCACAAACTATGGTACCTAGGGTCCGCTGCCTGCCGGCCTGGTGTTGAAATATGTAGAAACTCCAGCGGCCCGACTAAAGTCGGGCCCTGATACAAAGCCTCGATCATTGGGGGCGCTCATGAGATCAGGGGGTTGCTGGCTTAGTGTTTGAGCAGTGCGACGCCGCAGCAGACGAGCAGGGCCGCCAGCCAGCGCCGGCGATCGACATTCTCGTGCAGCACCCACTTTGCTGCCAAGGCGTTGGTCACGAAGGTCAGGGAACCGGCGGCTGGGGCGATGAGACTTACGTCCGCGTGGCTTAGGGAAAAGAGCAGAGAAAAGAAGCTGAGAGCGGAAAAGGCGACGCCGGCCAGGAAGCGGCCTTCACTGACCACGGCCCAGATGGCTCCGCGTAAGCCGTGTTCCGCTTTGATCCGGTCCAGGTCGCCAACCGCCCGCATGGCGGAGGCGAGGACTACATCGGCGGCTGTGGCGGTCAAGACAATGGCACCAATCATCGCTGCTACCGCCGGACCGGAGCTGAGGTTCATCATGGAGAATCGATGGAGCCGCGGGGAGTGTAGGCCGGCCCCTGGGTCACGAAGCCCACGCCGGCGGTGATCAGGGCTATGCCTAACCAACGCGCGGGCGAGATCTGCTCGTGCAACCAAAACCTGGAGAGAACAGCAACGGCTACGTAGGCGAGGGAAGTGGCGGGCAGCACGAAGGTCAGATCGGCCCAGGAGAGGGCGGTCAGATAACAAGCCGTCCACACCAGCAACAGCAACACGCCACTTACTACCCAGGGTGTTCGCAGCGCAAAAAGAAGCGCATCGGGATGGGTCAGGGATACCGGACCAAGACGCTTCATGCCAATCGCCAGGAAAGTATCACCGAACGCGGAGGCGAGCGTGACTACGCCCAAAACTACGTACCTACGCAGTGTCATGGTTTGCAAGGTGCTACCCGATCATGCCCCCGCGTTGACGGCGGGGCCGGGTGTATTGGCGGCCTTGATCTTACCGTCCGCCACTACCTTATTGCGTGCGGCACGAAGCTTGAGGAACGATTTGGCTTCGACATACAGCCGCTTGAGGTCTCGATTGACAATGGCCTTGCTCACGATGCGCCACGCGGCTTTGGGACGGAAGTAGTACTCGTCATAGAAGCGGTGCACCATTTCGAGCACGTAGTCTTTGGGCAGCCCAGGATATTCGATATGGGCAAGCTGATGCCCGCCTTCATCCACCATGGCGCCGTTGTTGATGATGAATCCATTCTCGGCGGCGAAGTCATAGAACTCCGTGCCCGGATAGGCATGGGCAATCGATACCTGGATGGTTTCGACGTCAAGGGCTTTGGCGAAGTTGATGGTGTTACGAATTGATTCCTTGGTTTCACCGGGAAGACCGAGGATGAAGTCGCCGTGAATGGTAAGGCCGAGTTCATGACAATCGCGGGCGAAGTCGCGGGCCCTCTCCACCGTGGCGCCCTTTTTGATGTTTTTGAGAATCTGCGGATCGCCCGATTCAAAGCCGACAATCAATAGCCTGCACCCTGCTTCGCGCATCGCTTTCAGAGTTTCGCGGTCGGTGGTTACGCGGGAGGTGCATGACCAGGTGAGCTTCAGGGGCTTGAGCTTGGCGCACAGTTCGACGGTTCGTGCTTTCTGGATGTTGAACGTATCGTCGTCGAAGAAGAATTCCTTAACGTCGGGAAAGAGCTCCTTGGCATGCGCCATCTCGGCCGCTACATCGTCAGTGGATCGCTTTCGCCATGCATGGCCGCTTAAGGTTTGCGGCCAGAGGCAGAAGGTGCACTGCGCCGGACATCCCCGGGTGGAGTAAAGAGAAACGTAGGGATAGAGCAGAAACGGAACGTTGTACCGAGTCACATCGATGTCGCGCTTGTAGACGTCGGTGACCCATGGCATTTGGTCGAGATTATCTACCTGGGGGCGGTCGGGATTGTGCACCACACTGCCATTTTTGAGGTAGCTGATGCCGAGGATCTCATCGAGGGGTTTGCCGTTGGCAAACTCGACCACGGAGAAATCAAACTCGCGCCGGCAAACAAAATCGATCGCCGCACATTCGTTGAGGGCGCGATCGGGTGAGGTGGTGACTGGCGGCCCGACAAAGGCGATCTTGATTTGAGGGTTGGCGCGCTTGATCGCTTCCGCCAGCTTCTGGTCGCCGGTCCAGCCTGGGGTACTGGTGAAGAGGACCAGAAATTCATAGCCCTTGGAAATCTCAATGGTTTCGGTCGCAGAAATATGATGCGGTGGTGCGTCCAGCATGCGGGAGCCTTCCAGCATCCCGGCCGGGTAGGCAAGCCACACCGGGTACCAGTAAGACTCAATTTCGCGCGTAGCAGGCCAGCGAGAACTGGCTCCGCCGTCAAAATTCTCAAACGATGGGGGATTTAAGAGTAGCGTTCTTAGCGGCATAGGCTCAACTTTCAGTCTAACAGCACCACAGGTGCTGGGGCGAAAAGAGGATCCCTGAGAGCACCCCCCGAAGTTAGACGCCTGGGGCCCCCCGGAAGGTTCGCAAATTCAACGCTGGCAGAGGGTTAAGTCGCTTCCGTTTGAGCTAAGTCCTGTTTTCCTAACCGGCATCCCGATCTCGCAGCCTTAAAGCAGCTGAGATCCGGTTGTCACAGAGCAGTTCGGCAAACCGTCGAAAAGGCGCACCTCAGCGGCTTCTAAACAGGTTGCTGAAAAACTCGGTTTTGTATCAGGGCACGACTT
>DASRRN010000115.1:0-8050 GCA_035695685.1 Acidobacteriaceae bacterium
GCTGGACGCAGTCCAGGTGATCCAGCCGATCAGTAATACTAACTTCGACGTGGCGGTAAAAATCGATTCCACCCTGGTGGCGGCGACCAAGTACTACGGACAAGGTCTGATGGTGGAGGGTGATGCCAAGGACTACATCCGTTTTGAGCTGGGCGCTGGAGGCACGGTGAGTCTGACTGGGGGAACGGTCATAGCTGGAGCGCAAAGCACGAAGTTTCAGATTTCGCCGTTCACGTCCTATGTGGTACCAACTTATCTGCGCCTGACGCGCGTGGGTACCACCTACACTGCTTATTGGTCAGCCAATGGCACGACGTGGAACCAGGCAGGAACCTTCACGGATAGCCTGGTAGTGACGGGTTTGGCGCCATATGCCTGGAATTACAGCACGACGCCTAGCACCGCGCCGGCACTTACGGCGACGTTCGACTGGTTCCATAACCTTACGACTGGGCAGTAATCTGTGAACTCTGCTCTAAGTCCCGAAGGGACGACTGAACTTAGCCCAGGACGACAGTCCTGGGTAGATATAAGCAATCCGACTAGTCCCGTGAGGGACGGCTGAACACAGCGGGATTGGGTTTCAGCCGTCCCTGGGGGGACTAGTCCAGCTTTTTCGGTCAACCCAGGACTGTCGTCCTGGGCTAAGTTCAAACGTCCCTACGGGACCCACGGCAGGCCGGGGCAGGCTGAGTTTGGAATTGAAGTTCTCACACAGCCTCTAAAGCCCATGATGATTGCATGGCAGTTTGCGCCGGGCATAAATCCCCGGCCTACCCTAAGACCAAAATTTCCGCAGCCTCTAAGGCCCAAGATAGTTTCAAGCAGTTATGGCTAAACTAAGGCCGTACCCTGATACCAAACCGAGTTTTCTGTAACATGCTAAAGGTTAATGCTGTATATTCGTCCTAAGTTTGAGGTACTCCCCCTATCCCCCATCTCCTGTACGATCCCTCAATCCCCTGGACTGCGAATCTCTGATCGAATGCTGGAGCGGCAGTCCCGATATTGTTTGTCAGTGGAGCGGGCATAGCTGCGCAGTGATGTGGCTGGACCTATGACCTGATTGCTCACCTGGTAGGAGGGGTCCTGTGCTACGGCTAAGTCGATTTGCTAGTTTCTCGGCGCGCAACTACCTGGGGTCAAAGACTCCGATTCGGCAAACTAAACATGCGGCCTTCTCCAGGCTCGCGCTATTGTGTCTCTTGTTCCTGCTGACGGCGGGATCTGTGTTTGGGCAGGGCCCCAATGTACTCACGTGGCGTTACGACAACACCCGGCAGGGCCAGAACACCCAGGAGACAATTCTTACTCCGTCGAACGTAAACACTAATACCTTCGGCAAGCTCTTCAGCCATACGGTGGACGATCGGGTATTTGCGCAACCTCTTTATGTTGGCAATCTGACGCTGCCCGGCCAGGGTACGCATAACGTCTTCTTCGTTGCTACCGAAGGCGATTCGGTTTACGCGTTTGATGCAGACAGCAACGGCGGCGCGGATAGTGGTCCTCTATGGCAGGCCAGTATGCTCAGCACGGCACATGGAGCCGCACCCGGAGCGACCACAGTCCCCACGTCAGACGTCGAAGCGGACGTGGAAACCGTTTACCAGATTGGCATCACCTCTACCCCGGTTATCGATCTCGCGACAAACACCATTTTTGTTCTCGCCAAGAGCAAAGAGAACGGCAACTACGTGCAACGGCTGCACGCCCTGAGCATTCTGGATGGCAGCGAGCAGCCTAATAGCCCGGTGGCACTCGCAGCATCGGTGCCCGGGACAGGGAATGGAAGCTCCGGAGGCACACTCGCCTTCAGCACCAAATGGCAACATAATCGACCGGCGCTGGGACTTTTCAACGGAAGTATATACATAGCTTTCGGCTCTCACGAAGACAATGGCCCGTGGCATGGCTGGGTATTGGTTTACAACGAAACAACACTCCAGCAGACCGCTGCCATCTGCACCTCTCCCAATGGCAATGGGGACGCGATCTGGATGTCGGGGGCCGGAATACCATTTGACACGGTAACGCCAAATGGGAGGGCATTCATTGTAACCGGCAATGGTGACATGACATCGTACCCGCCGCTCACCAGTAACGTGGACTATGGCGAGAGTATCCTGCGCTACGATCTGTCTAATGGCGGGTTCGCCATCAGTGACGCCTTCACAACATTCAATCAAGCGGCATTGTCGGGCGCCGATCTCGACCAGGGCGCCGCCGGAATTCTGCTGCTTCCCGATCAACCGGGACCAAATCCACACCTGCTGGTCCAGGTGGGTAAGGAAGGTCGCATTCTGGTCCTCAACCGGGACAAACTCGGCGGCTATGCGGGGCCCAATGCGGGCTCCAACACCAATGTGGTGCAGGACATCACGGGCGCGTTGAAGTCAGACTCAGGATTGTGGAGCACTCCGGCCTACTGGAATGGCAACGTCTACATGTGGGCGGAAAATGATTCTCTGAAGATGTTTCCGCTCACCAATGGCATTCTGGCTAAGACCACATCGGCTCAATCTTCGGCTACGTCGGCCTTCCCCGGCGCCAGCCCGGTAGTCTCTTCCAATGGTACTCAGAACGGGATTGTGTGGGCGGTGCTGAGCGACCAGTACAACTCCAACGGACCCTCTGTCTTATACGCATTTAACGCTACCAACGTCGCGCAACAGCTTTATGCCAGCAACCAGAATTCCAGCCGGGACAATGCTGGGCCGGCCAACAAATTCGCAGTTCCCGTGGTCACCAACGGTAAGGTGTATGTGGGCGCGTTTGGCCAGGTCGACGTGTATGGACTCCTGAATGCGCAGCAGCAGACGCCGGCGCCGGTTATTTCCCCTTCAGGGGGTACTTACGGCGGGGCGCAACAGATAACCATCACCGATACGGTTAGCGGCGCCTCGATCTATTACACAGCCGACGGGTCGACCCCCACCACCGGGTCCACGAAGTATAGCGGAGCCTTCCAACTCTCGACGGATGCAACGGTACAGGCGATTGCCAGCGCCAGTGGATATCTGCAAAGCGCGGTCACGAGCGCAAGCTATAACTTCAATACGCAAACTTCCCTGCCAACGTTTTCCCCCGCAGCGGGCAGCTATACCACTACGCAGACGGTGACCATTTCCGACAGCACGTCAGGGGCGGCCATCTATTACACAACCAACGGCTCGACGCCCACGACCAGTTCCACGAAATATACCGGGCCCATCCCAGTTGCCGGCAATACGGTCATTAACGCGATCGCCGCTTTGAGCGGATTGACGAACAGTAATGTGGCTTCCGCCTCGTACACCATACAGCCGAACGGAACAGAAATTAATTTTGGCAGTGGCTTCGGCGGCGCGGTGGGGCTGACCTTCAATGGAAGTGCGACCAATGTCGACGACACCCGTCTGCAACTGACGACAGGCGTGGCCAATCAGGCAGGTAGCGCTTTCTATAACACGCCCACCAACATTCAGGCTTTTACCACCGACTTCTCGTTTCAGCTCTCGAATGCAGTCGCCGACGGATTTACCTTCACCATGCAGAACGTCGCCCCCACGGCCATAGGAGGGAGCGGCGGAAGCCTGGGATATGGACCTAATCCGAACACTGGAACAACGAACGGTATCGCCAAGAGTGTCGCCATCAAGTTCGATTTCTTTAACAATAGTGGCGAAGGCACAGACTCAACCGGACTCTATGTGAATGGTGCGGCGCCCACCGTTCCCGCAGTGGACATGACTTCCTCCGGAGTTCTTTTAAACAGCGGAGACTCCATTACTGCACACATGACGTATGACGGGGTCAATCTGATCATGACCCTGACGGATATCGTCGTGAACAAGACGTTTACGCATACGTTCCCGATTAATATTCCTTCCACGATCGGGAGTAACCTGGCATATATCGGCTTTACCGGGGCCTCCAGCGCGGGAAGCTCGAGCCAGAAGATTCTGGACTGGACGTTGACCTCTCAACCCGGATCGGTCACGCAGACCCCGGCCTTCTCGCCGGCCGGCGGATCCTTTACCACGGCGCAACAGGTGACGCTGAGCGACGGCAGCGCGGGGGCCGTGATTTATTACACCATCGATGGCTCGATTCCGAACACTTCGTCGAGTGTTTACAGCTCTCCGATTAGCGTGGATGGCGGATCGGTCATCATCAAGGCGCTTGCCCAAGCACCGGGGCTCGCGGCCAGCAGTGTCGGCAGCGCGACGTACTCTATCCAATTAGCAGCCACCGCGACGCCCACCTTTTCACCCGGCACGGGAACCTATACCTCAGCCCAGCCGGTTACCATCGCCGATGCCACACCTGGAGCTGTGATTTACTACACGACCAACGGTTCCGCACCTACTACCTCGTCCGCGGTCTACAGTGGAGCGATTTCCGTCAGCGCGAACATCACGCTGGAGGCGCTGGCCGTGGCTCCTGGATTTGCTCAGAGTGCGGTGGCGAGCGTGGCGTACGTGATTCAAAGCGGCGGGTCGGGCGGAATCAATTTTGCCGGCGGCTTTACCAGCACCACCGGTCTGCAGCTGAACAGCGTGGCCAAAGTAACCTCGAGTCATTTCCTGGAGCTCACCGATGGCGGCACCAAAGAGGCGAGTAGCGCCTTCTGGACCACGCCGGTCAATATCCAAGCCTTTACTACGAACTTTACCTTCCAACTGACGAGCGCCGTAGCAGACGGATTCACCTTCACCATCCAAAATGGCAGCCCAACCGCAGTTGGAGGCGGTGGAGGAGGCCTCGGTTACGGCGGCATCACGAACAGCGTAGCCATTAAATTCGACATCTACAGCAACAGTGGCGAGGGTGCCGATTCCACCGGGCTGTACACAAACGGCACGCAACCGATCACTCCTGCCATCGACATGACGAGTTCAGGAGTTGTGCTGACGAACGGCAACACCATAGCCGGACAGCTTGTCTATGACGGCACTACGTTGACCCTGAACCTGACTGACACGGTTACCAATAAGACGTACAGCCATGCATTCACTGTGAACATCCCCGCCACTATCGGCGCGACCACTGCCTTGGTTGGCTTTACTGGTTCGACGGGAGGCTATGCCTCGATCCAGAACATCAAGACCTGGACCTTCACGCCGGGTACAACGCAGGTCGCCGCGGAGCCAAGCTTCACTCCTCTGCCCGGAACTTACACTTCGGCTCAGAACGTCTCTCTGAGCAGTGCGACAACTGGCGCAGCCATTTATTACACCGTAGATGGATCGACGCCCACGCACTCATCCACTGTGTTCAGCGCACCCATCGTGGTCAGCGGCCCGTCGCTCACCATCCGCGCCTTTGCATCGGCTACGGGCGATCAGGATAGCCCGATTGTCGTGGGCGCCTACCAGATCCAGGGAGCCGCCTCGCCTGCCGCGACACCGACGTTTATTCCTGCCAGCGGAACGAGCTTCGCGTCGACGTTAAGTGTGACAATTGCGGATACAACTCCTGGAGCGGCGATCTACTACACCACCAATGGAAGTGCGCCCACTACGGGGTCCCAACTCTACTCGAGTCCGTTCACCATCAACTCAAGCACCACGATCAACGCCATCGCTACGGCCAGCGGCTTTACGCAAAGCACCCAAGGGTCGGCGAGCTACACCTATCCACCAGTTACGAGCGGCGCGCTGGTATCGGACGAATTCAATGCGGGCAGCTTGAACACGGGTGTATGGCAGGTGAGCACACCGGTGGGCGGTTCGGTGGCGGTGAGCAATGGGGAGCTGGTCCTGACGGTGCCGGGCGGAAGCAATCATGATGCGGAGGTTCCCGCACTGGATGCAGTCCAGGTGATCCAGCCGATTGCCAATACAAACTTCGATGTCGCGGTGAAAATCGATTCCACGCTGGTGGCAGCAACTAAGTATTACGGACAAGGCTTGATGGTGGAAGGAGATGCCAAGGACTATATCCGCTTCGAGGTTGAGGCGGGAGGTACACTCAATCTAAGTGTGGGCACTATCGTCGCTGGCGTCGACACATCGAAGGTGAAGATCTCGCCGTTTTCTTCCTATGCGGTGCCAACGTATCTGCGGCTCACGCGCGTGGGCAACAACTACACAGCTTATTGGTCGGCCAATGGCACGACTTGGAACCAGGCGGGAACATTCACCGACAGCCTGGTCGTCACTGGACTGGCACCGTATGCCTGGAATTACAGCTTGACTCCGAGCCAGGCGCCGGCCCTTACGGCAACCTTCGATTGGTTCCATAATCTGGCCACGAGTGGAACGCCGGTCGCGGCGACGCCGACGTTTGCTCCGGCGAGCGGAACGAGTTTCTCTTCAACGTTAAGTGTATCGATCGCTGATACGACTCCGTCGGCATCGATTTATTACACCACCGACGGAAGCACGCCTACGACGAGTTCCCAGGTTTACTCGGGGCCGTTTACCATTAGCGCATCAACGACTGTCCACGCGATCGCCACAGCCAGCGGGTTTACACAAAGTGCCCAAGGCTCGGCCAGTTATACCTACTCACCCGTTATAAGCGGCGCACCGGTGTCTGACGAATTTAATGCAGGCAGCTTGAACACGGCTGTGTGGCAGGTGAGCGCACCGGTGGGCGGTTCGGCTACGGTGAGCAATGGGGAGCTGGTCCTCACCGTACCGGGCGGGAGCAATCATGATGCGGCGGTTCCGGCGCTCGATGCGGTCCAG
The DNA here is from genome assembly GCA_035695685.1 of Acidobacteriaceae bacterium. Taxonomy (GTDB): domain Bacteria; phylum Acidobacteriota; class Terriglobia; order Terriglobales; family Acidobacteriaceae; genus PALSA-350. The sequence continues at coordinate 6,678 of DASRRN010000115.1, forward strand.
GTGATCCAGCCGATCAGCAATACGAACTTCGACGTCGCAGTCAAGATAGATTCCAGCCTGGTGGCGGCGACGCAATATTACGGACAGGGACTGATGGTGGAAGGGGATGCCAAGGACTACATCCGTTTTGAGGTCGAGGCCGGCGGCACAGTTAACCTTGGCGTGAGCACCATCACCGGGGGAGTTTCCGCGTCGAAGTTTCAGATTAAGCCCTTTTCTTCTTACGCTGTGCCAACGTATCTGCGCATGACTCGCGTGGGCACCACGTTCACAGCGTATTGGTCGCAGGATGGCGTGACCTGGAATGAGGTGGGGGCGTTTACCGACAGCCTGGTTGTGACGGGACTGGCACCGTATGCCTGGAATTACAGCCTTACGCCAAGCCAGGCTCCGGCTCTCACGGCGAGCTTTGACTGGTTCCATAACCTTACTAGTGGGCCGTAGAAGGTGGTCGTGGATTTTGGGGGAGCCGATTCGTCGGCCATTTCCAGCGCGTAGTTCGCCATGAGGAATTGGAAAAGCCGTACCTCAGGGGCTAAACAGGCTGCGGAACAACTCGGTTTTAGGGTGGGCCGGGGATTTATCCCCGGCGCAAACGCAATGTAATCATCGTGGGCTTTAGCCCCTGAGGCATGCTTTCATGCCCGGGTCCGACTTTTTCCGCGGCCTGTAAAAGCACTCAACAGCTCAAACGCAATGCGGCACGGCTGAAGCCGTGCCCTTCGTCCAGAGTTTGTCCTGAGCCTGGATCAGCCGTCCCTCTTGGACTGAATCAGGTTTTCCAACCTACCCAGGACTAGCGTCCCACAAGCGTTAACCGATTTGGGGTGTTTTTCTTCAAACCTCCCACAAAAACGTCATCCTGAGCGAAGCGCCTCACAACTTTATGGCGTGATACAGCGCTTGGTGGCGCGAAGTCGAAGGACCCCGAAGGTGCTTATCTTGTCCATGCTGTTCGGAGCTTTTCGACTACCCAAGCCCGAGAACAGGATGCTTGCTGCGGTACGCACTGGATGGTCACGGGTACAACTCCTCATGCACTGTAATCATCTTCCATACCCAGGTCTGTCCAAGATCTTTGAACTCGGCATGGATAGTGCGAATGAGGTTGAGCTTCATTTCGCGCCGTCAGCCTTTGCGTTGTTTTTCCCGAGCGATAGCTGTGCGAATGTCCTCGTAGCGCTCAAAGTAGAGCAAGCGCTTGCAGCCATAGGCCGCAGTGAAACCTTCCCACGTGCCCTTCTTATGTTGCATGACGCGCAGATACAGGGTGCTGGTGACGCCAATGTAAAACGCGCCTATAGGGCTGCCGAGAATGTAGATGTGGCTGCCGGACATAGCAAAGTGCTACCACTTCTTGTTCTCGGCCCCGG
>DASRRN010000116.1:0-6384 GCA_035695685.1 Acidobacteriaceae bacterium
TGGTGCTATTCGATGGCTTGCGCCCTGTGTTCGTTGGATTGGTGATCGGTTTGGCGGGAGGAGCTTCGGCTGCTTCGTTGATTCGCTCGATTTTGTATGGAACCAGTCCGTTGGACCCGATTGTGATGGTGACCATGGTGGGGAGTCTTTTGCTGACCGCGGTGATTGCTTGTGTACTGGCGGCGATTCGGGCTTCGAAGATTGAACCTATGCAGGCGTTGAGGATTGAGTAATTTCGAGTATCAAGTTTGACCTGAAGGTCTGGTTCCGTGGCGACAAAAGGGGTTGAGGTTTGTGGTATCCCACATCTCGCCAAAACCCCGGATTTCCTGTCGAGCTCGGCTGCCTAGCACACTTCCTGCGGCTTTCCTTAAGAGAAAGCCGCACCCGTGTCCACAACGGGCGTTGCGTGGTAGGAAATCCGGGGTCCGAGCGAGATGTGGGGCACCCGGGGTTCTGGGGAAGGTACAGAGGGTGCGGTGCACCTTGTTTTAAAACTGAAAATTCAGTCCACCATCAACAGAAGGGTTGAGGTTCGTCGTCGGTTGAATAAAAGCTGTGGGTGGGCTTCGCCCATCTTTTTCGGCCCACGTACGCTTAGGCGAACGTGGGGCACCCGTCCAGTTCCCGGGGTTCTGGGGAAGGTACCAGGCGTGGGTTCATCCAGTTTTCCTTTTTCTTGCCTCGGCTCGTTCTAGTTTATTCGCATCGCAATGCCGTCATGGGATCGACGGAAGACGCTCTCCAGGAGGGAAACAGGCAAGCGAGTCCAGCTACGCCACGAAGCAGACACGATACTCCCAGAATCAGCCGCGGATCATGGACGCCATTCGCCACCCAGCGGGAGATCAGCCGGTTCAAGCCAAGACTGAGCGCCAGCCCTACCAGTAGTCCAGAACCGACGGTGCCGCAGACTAAATGGTTGTGACCCAAGCGGGGAGGATTTGTGACGAGTTTCGAATGTCCGAAAATGGACAGTAGAGATCAAAATTGAACAAATCGATCGGCTTTTGCGTAGGTATGAATGATGGCAACTAGGCCAAATCCATGGGGAAGCGCGGGTGAGTGGTTTTGGTCACCTGCATGCATTAGTAACTAGCGATGGATATCTCTCGCCCAGACCTGAAGGCCAAGAAGCGGAAGCGGCAGGCATTGACGATTGCCATTGGGGTCGTCGTTCTTGGCGCGGTAACTTTCCTTGTGATGCGGCTGAAGCCGGCTGCTCCCACTGTTGACCGTTCCGTGGTGTGGACAGATACGGTCAAGCGCGGACCGATGATCCGGCAGGTGCGTGGATTGGGGACCCTGGTTCCGCGCGAAGACGCGATCCGCCAGATCCCGGCGCAAACGGAAGCCACCGTGGTGCGGATTCTTACCCTGCCGGGTTCGATTGTCAAGCCCGACACTGTTCTTCTGGAATTGAGCGACCCCCTGGCCACCCAGCTAGCGCTGGATGCCGAGCTTTCGCTGAAAGGGGCGAAGGCTGATTTGAGGAACACACAAGTGAAGGTGCAGAGCGATCTGATGGCGCAAAAATCTGCCGCGGCCACAGTGCACGCAGATTACGAGCAGGCGCAGCTGCAGGCGCGGACTGACAAATCGCTTTTCGGCCTCGGGGTAATTTCTGGCCTTACCTATAACGGCTCTCAAGGCAAGGCAAATGAATTGACTACCAGGAACAAACTTGAAGAGCAGACCGTAGAGATCAATGAAAAGGCCATCGAATCACAGCTGGCTGTACAGCAGGCCAAGGTGGCGCAGGCCGAGGCTATTTATGAGCTGAAAAAGCAGCAGCTGGATGCGCTAAAAGTGCGTGCTGGGATCGCCGGAGTGTTGACCAGTCTTCCTCTCGCGGTGGGCCAGCATGTGACCATGGGCACGATGCTGGCAGAGGTTGAGCAACCCGGTCAGCTGAAGGCACAGCTGAAGATACCTGAAACCCAGGCGAGGGATATCGAATTGGGGCAACCGGCTTCCATCGATACGCATAACGGCATTGCCGACGGCACGGTGTCGCGAATCGACCCTGCGGTGGTGAATGGAACTGTCACTGTCGACGTAAGGCTGGTCGGCAAAATACCCGATGGGGCACGGAAGGACTTGAGCGTGGACGGCACGATCGATCTGGAAAGATTGAAAGATGTCCTTTATGTGGGCCGGCCGGCGTTCGGCAACGAGGAGAGCACCATTAGCCTCTTCCGGATGGATCCGGACGGTAAAGGGGCGGTCCGTGTTCCAGTCAAGGTGGGTCGGGCATCGGTGAACGCAATCCAGGTACTGCAAGGGCTACATGAAGGCGACACGGTGATTTTGAGCGATATGTCGCGGTATGACACGACGGACCGAATTCGGCTGGACTAACGGAAGGAAAGGCAAATCCCAATGACGAGCAACCTAGGAGCGAAAGCATGCAGCCACTGATAGAGATCGAAGCGATGACCAAAATTTTTTACACCGAGGAGATCGAGACTCATGCGCTCTCCGGCGTTCACCTCTCCATTGCCCGGGGAGAATACGTGGCCATGTCTGGCCCTTCGGGCTGCGGAAAATCCACCCTGCTCTCGATTATCGGCTTGCTCGACACGCCGACGGCGGGCAAGTACGAGCTGAACGGCCGCCCGGTAGAGAATCTTAAATTCGCCGAGCGCTCACGTATTCGTAATCAGGAAATTGGTTTCATCTTTCAGAGCTTCAATCTGATTGGCGACCTTACGGTCGCCGAGAATGTGGAACTGCCACTGACTTATCGGTCAGGCATGGCATCGAGCGACCGCAAGAGCCGGGTGCAGGAATCGCTGGAACGTGTGGGCATGGCCCACCGGATGCGTCACTATCCCTCGCAGCTCTCTGGCGGCCAACAGCAAAGAGTCGCCGTGGCGCGCGCATTGGCAGGCTCACCTTCGATCCTGCTGGCCGATGAACCCACCGGAAACCTGGACTCGAAGAATGGCGAGGCGGTGATGGAGCTGCTCAAGAATCTGCATAACGAAGGAGCGACGATCTGCATGGTAACGCACGATCCGCGCTTTGCCCGCCACGCGGATCGCAATATCCATCTGTTTGATGGAAAGATCGTCGCCGAAGGGGAATTTGCGGATCACGCTCTCGAGCTCCAATGAGCGCTCGGGCCTAGGTTCATCCGTCACTTCGGTTTCTGCTTCAGAGGCTTCGCGTCTAACCTGGGACTAACGTTCTGGGCTACTTACAGGCCGTTCCTGTGGGACTTTTTGTCTTTTCGGGGACTTATTTGGCTTCGATCCTATGGCCACGGGGGCTCAAAATGATCTCGCTCGAAAACGTTGAAAGAAGTTACAAGACCGGCGCCGGCCAAACGTGGGTTCTCAGGCGTATCCACCTGAAAATCGATGCGGGCGAATTTATCACCATCATGGGACCTTCGGGGGCAGGGAAGTCGTCACTGCTGAATGTACTGGCGCTGCTCGACGATCAATGGGCTGGCGCCTACTGGTTCCATGGCGAAGCCGTCCATTCCATGAACCGGAAGCAGCGGTCGGACCTGGCAAGGCGCAACGTCGGCATGGTTTTTCAAAGCTATCATCTGCTCGATGACCTAACGGTCGCGGAAAACATCGATCTGCCGCTCTCGTACAAAAATATCTCGCGCTCTGAACGGCAAGCGATGGTGGCAGACACACTCGATCGCTTCAGTATCGTGGGCAAGAAAGATCTCTATCCCAACCAGCTTTCTGGTGGTCAACAGCAACTGGTGGGTATTGCGCGGGCAGTGATTCATCGCCCGGCTCTACTGCTGGCAGATGAGCCGACTGGAAACCTTCACTCTTCGCAGGCCAAGGAGATCATGGAACTCTTCCAAAACCTCAACCGGGAGGGAACGACCATCGTGCAGGTTACGCACTCGGAGGTCAATGCCGCCTTTGGCAGTCGCATTCTCGAGGTTCGCGATGGCTGGATGGTAAGGGATACTGCCAACCCTGGGTTAGGCCAGAGTGCCGAGGTGAAGGCATGAGGCATCGCTCCGGGGCGGGCAGCATGGTGCAGAAAACGTTGCCTATGTTGTGTGCAGCGGGCCTTCTGGTCTCGACTACCTTTGCCCAAACAAACCCCGCGGGGCCCTTGCCTCCCGCGCCTGCCGGTCCGCAGCAATCTCCGCCCAAGACCATCGCACAGCAGGCGCAAGCGGCGGCGCAGCCGCAGCCGGTTGCCTACCAGGGACCTTTCCACATTGAACTGCCGCATTCGCGCAATCCCCTTGCGCGGTATATGCCCAGCACCGTGCCGCCGCTCAACCTCCAAAACTCGCAGCACCTCTACGACCTCATGCGCGACGGCAAGCTCCGCATCTCACTGCAGGACGCGATCGCTTTGGCCCTCGAAAATAATCTCACGCTCGCCTCCTTCCGCTACAACTTCCCCATCGCGCAAGCCGATCTTCAGCGCACTAAGGCGGGAGGCGTGGTCAACGGCGTCAACACCAACATCACCCAGACCACGCCGAGCGGCTTTGGCGCCTCCGGGGGCGGCGGCGGCTCCGCGAACTCCTCGAGTGCGGCCGCAGGCGCCGGCGGCATCGTCACCTCCACTCTCGGCGCCGGCCCGCCCGTTCCCTCGTTCGACCCCTTCCTCAACTTCAGCGGCTTTGTAAACCACAGCGTCATCCAGGAGCCAAACATTTTCCTGGTCGGCACCCCGATTCTGAAGACGAACAATATCGAGGTCGTATCGACGTACACGCAGTACTTTCCGCTCGGCACCGGCCTACAAGTCAACTACATCGGCCAGCGCCTCGCCAGCAACGGCCCTTATAACGCAGTCAATCCCGAACTGTTTTCCAGTCTCCAGGTCTACCTGAGCCAGCCGCTTCTGTACGGATTCGGCCTTGCCAGCAACGAGCGCTATATCCACATCGCCAAAAGAAACCTGCAAACCACCGATCTCGCCTTTGAGCAGCAGGTCATCGCCACCGTCAAGGACATTGAAAGCCTCTATTGGGATCTGGTCAACGCTTATCAGGACGTGCAGGTGAAGACCCGGTCATTGGCCTACGCCAATCAGACCCTGACCGACGACCAGAAACAGTTGGAGCTGCAGAACATTCCTGCGTTGCAGGTCATGAAGGACCAGTCTGCGGTTGCCACCAGCGAGGGCGATCTTACCATCGCCAAGGCCACGCTGAGGCACAACGAGCTGCTCATTAAAGACGATCTCACCCGAACCGACGACCCGTCCATCGACGAAATCCCCGTCATTCCGCTCGACCTCCAGGGCGGTCCCGACCCCAACGAATCGAAATCCATCACCCAGCTGATCGACGAGGCCATGAAGAACCGCCCTGAAGTCGCGATTTTCCGTAATCTGGCCGAGGTCCAGCGCCAGAGCCTCAAGGACATCAACAGCGAACTGCTGCCTCAACTCAATTTGTTCGGCTACTACCAAGGCGCGGGCACCGCCGGCCCCAAAAACCCCTATTGCAGTCTTGGCCCGGCGGAATGCACCACGGACCTGCCCACCGACTTCCCCAGCATGCTTCAGAACACTTTCAACTACTCATCGCCCACGTACGAGGTCGGCGTCAATCTCCAAATCAACCTCCGCAACCGTGTCGTCAAAGCCGACCAGTTCCGCGCCGTGCTGGCGTACCGCCAGAGCCAGATCTCCCAAGAGCAGCAGCAGAAGAGCCTTCGCTTCGACATCCGCGACTCGCAGTTCGCTCTCGAGCAGGCGCAAGCCCGCGTGGCGGCCACGCAAAAAGCACGCGATCTCGCGCAGAAGACCTTTGATATCGCCAAGCAGGAGCAAAACATAGGAGCGATGTCCAGGTATGACACCCTGGTTGCAGAAGAAGGCCTCGCTGTGGCTGAATCCGCGTTTTTTACCGCGCAGACTGCCTATGAAAAGGCCAAGGCGGACATTGACCGCGCTACTGGGACGACGTTGGACCGTACGGGCGTCTCGATAGACGACGCAAGAAGTGGCGTCGTCACCCACGCCAGGCCTTAGGCGGAGAGATGAAGAACTCACCGCTGAGAAGTTTATGGCGCGGCTGAAGCCATGCCGTATAAGAATCGAATGGATGAGGGCTAAAGAGGGTGTGTGAGAACTTCAATTCCAAATTCAGTCCCGTAGGGACGTCTGAACTTAGCCCAGGACGCGAGTCCTGGGTGAACCGAAAAAGTTGGACTAGTCCCGCCAGGGACGGCCGAAATCTCGTCCCCTGTGTTCAGCCGTCCCGTACGGGACTGGTCGGATTGTTTATATCTACCCAGGACTGTCGTCCTGGGCTAAGTTCAGCCGTCCCTTCGGGACTTAGAGCAGAGTTCTCAGACACGCCCCTGGAGTACGCTTTTTTGTCATTCCTCGTGCGCTCCGTGACTTGGAAACGGCAGCAGAAAGCCGTACCTCAGC
>DASRRN010000117.1:0-2979 GCA_035695685.1 Acidobacteriaceae bacterium
CCTGGGAGCAACGACGAGTTATAACCCGAATAGCCAGGGATTGTGGGACAACCAACCACAATACGCTGAGCTACCGCTCCCGCTGGACGGCGACGCGGATCACTATGACCACCGCCTGGAGGATGATCACTGGGAGCAACCGGGCAATCTCTTCCGGAAGATGACCACTGAGCAAAAGCAGCTGCTCTTTGACAACACAGCTCGCGCGATCAATGGCGCATCTCAGGAGGTCATCGAGCGGCATGTTACGAACTGCAGAAGAGCCGATCCTGCCTATGGCGATGGTGTGGCACGAACGTTGAAATTGGGTGTTCTAGAGACCGTCTAACATTACGAATTACGCCTCACGCTCAACGGTCCTTACGGGACCTGAGGCCAATGGCCGCGCAGCAAGTGAAACGCCTGCCTTTAGCCCACCGAGCAACCCTAGGGACCAGGTATCTCCATCGGCATAATGCCGAAATTGTCTTGTTCTCTAGAAGCGATAGGTAAAACCGGCATCCGCTTCGATGGGCGCGCTGTTGTAGGTTACTGTCTTGAAAAAGGTCCCTGGCCGAAAGCCGGCAAGGTTGAATGCGACGGTCGTATGCGGCATGGGAGCCCACCGAATCTCGAGATCTCCTTGAGTGCCGAGATAGCGCGCATGGCCGGCACCAGCTGGATCAATCAGGACTCCACTGCCAAACGCATAGATGCCGTCGTGGATGGATTCCCGCCAGTACCAGTTCCACGCAAAAGCCCCTGTAACGTTTGGCTTCAGATGGAATTGGAGGACGGGATGCAAATCGACCAGATTTTGAGGTCCCAGGAAGGGCACCGCCTTAGGGGTAAAGTATGCGCCGCGGGGGAAAAGGGGGTTGAAGGTTCCGAGAGGTTGAGTCGCCGGATTGCCATCGCCGCTGTATACATCCGCTCGTAGCAGGGGTCGAGGATGAAAGAGCAGGCGATCAAACGTGAATCCAGTTTCCGTTGACACGCTCCAGGCGCGAATGAAATCGTTCCCAAAACTTCCCCACTGGTAATTGGGTTCCCAGTTGTAGTCTAAGCCTTGCCCTGTTGAGCGAAACACTCTGGCTCCTACCGTATGACGAAGCTCGTGGGCACTGCCTCGGTTGTAGGCGAGTGATTTCGTGTCTAATCCGATGTAATAAACGTCGGCCCGCCCGCGGCACACAATTGGAGCCGGAACCCTCAGGTAGCTTCCCCACACGCTTTGCGCGTGATTCGGTACATCGTCGAACCACCCGGGATTATTCTCGACCGGCCTCAGGGCGAACAGATCCAACCTTGCATGCGCACCTTCGGCGATGGTGCGAAATCCGTCGAAACTCAGCTTCACGTTCGGGCCTTCGTTGTTGTCGAATAAGCGTCCGGTACCGAATACCACTTCCTGGCGTCCTACTCGCAGACTTATGCCGTGCCGGCTGCTGACGTGAGGACCGATCTCCAGGAACGCCTGGTGAACATCGCCGCGGTCTTCGTCGATTTCGGGTCTCGGGCCACCGTTCCTCCCGTCGGTGTAATCAAACCCGAACTCGGAAAACAGGCGGAAGTCACTGCCCGCGTGGAAATCAAAATGGGGCATCGCCCGGTTCATGACGTAGCCATTATGATCTTGAGGACCGGCGCCAAACATCCAGTTGTCGAAATACTCGTATTCGATACGGTATTCGAATCCCAGCGTGAGGTACAGCTGTGGGTTTTCGCCAAACCGAATGTACTTCAACGGGTCGAACAAGTCAGTATGCTTCGCAGAGTCTGCGAGAAAACTCCAATTCTCCTCAGCAGGAAATGGATTCAACGGTGGACGCGCCGGGTCTGGAGGCGGGCCAGGCGGCTGAGGATCTGGCGTCTGCGTTATCGCAGGCAGGGACGAGAGCGCAACAACAAAAGCGATCAACAAAAGATACCAATGGCTTGCACCCCTTCCCTTCACGAGCCGTAACTCCCTAGATCCAGGCTTTGGCGCCCAAGGCCACATCTACCGTCATGGCGTAGGTGCAATACATCAGCCAGATGCCAGTAATGATTTGGAACAGCCCCGTAAGGCGGCCACCAGGAGCCCAGGACAGCAGGCGCGTGGGAATTTCAGTGGCATAGATCAAGGTCAGTCCTACAAAAACGATCATCACCGGGATGTCTCCGGCACGCAGAAAAACGTCGACGCCAAGAAGGCTGAGAAACAGGAATGCTATGGCCATCCAGCCATCCGCCTCGGCGCTGGAATCTATATATCGCCGGTGGGCCATCGCAAACCAGTGAATGCCGTAAGCCGTGAAAGCGAGGCCTGCCATATACAAGGGAGCTGCTTTGCTGAATACGTTGAACCACGTCAACCCGACAAACAGGTAAACGCCGGTGAGGAACTGCATAAAGCCGGGCATCCAGAAACCCCATAAACCCAGACTTCGGTCAAGTTCGGGGCTGGTCTTGGGAAAACCGAATAACGCCTGACCACCCCAGATCAAGTAGCCGGTGCCCAAGCCGAAAAACCCAACGGCAACGGGTACGAACGGAGAACTTGCGAAGGTGAATGTTTGCGTTTCCACTTTGTAACTCCCTTTTTGAATAGATTAGCCGGATTGAATACTAGCCAACACGCTTTGGGCGTGGCAGCAGAACTGGTTGACTTACTGTCGCGATGATGAAAATCAGGCCGCCGGACATGCTTACATTCTTGAAGAAGTTAATCAGTTGAATCGTATAAAGAGATGTGCCGGTGGCCAGCCAGAATGCATGTCCCATGAGGGTGGCCGGTATCAGGAATAAGAGCAGAGCAAGGGCAGAAATACGGGGGTAGATTCCCAGGATCAGACCCAGACCGGCGACCAATTGCAGAGCACGCGCTGCCATAATCAGCACGGGAACAAGGCTGGCAGGAACGCCGTAAGCGGCCAGTTCGTGCGCCGCCAGAGTCTGGCCGATGATGTTGAGAGCAGTCATCATGTAAATCATCGACACGAGTATGCGGGCTGCGAC
>DASRRN010000118.1:0-9714 GCA_035695685.1 Acidobacteriaceae bacterium
GCTCAGCGTGTGTTCGCCGAATATTTCCAGCACATACGACAGCAGGGCGATACCGGACCCGAAAAGGATGAGCCCGACAAGATCGAGCGGGCGGGTCTGCTCTTCGCGATAATCCGGCAGATGGAGATACACCATCAACAAGCCGAAAATACCAATCGGGATGTTCACGTAGAAGATGAAACGCCAATGCAGGTAGCCCACGATGAGGCCGCCCGCGACGGGTCCCAACATGGGGCCGATCAGGCCTGGAATAGCGACGAAGCTCATGGCACGGATGAGCTCAGATTTGGCAAACGTGCGCACCAGGGTGAGCCGCCCCACCGGCACCATCATGGCTCCGCCGCATCCTTGCAGAACGCGGCAGGCCACCAGCAGCTGAATGGTGCTGGATATGCCGCAGAGAAAGGACCCCAGGGTGAAGATGCCGATCGCCGAGGCAAACACCCGGCGGGTACCGAACCGGTCCGCCATCCAGCCGCTGATGGGGATAAAAACCGCCAGGCTCAAGGTGTAGCTGGCCAGCACAGACTTCATGCTGAGAGGAGCCACGTGCAGAGCAGCGGAGATGGCCGGCACCGCAGTATTCAGGATGGTGGTGTCCAGCGACTCCATAAAAAACGCGACTGCCACCAGCCAAGGCAGGAAACGCTTGCTCGAAACCGCAGGCGGGGGAGTGAGCGAACGGGCGCTGGGAGTATTGAGCGGCGGCATAAGCTCCTGTTCCTTCACTTTATCCGAGCCGTTTCGCGGCCAAAGGATTCGATTTTGGCCCCGCGGAAGCGTGCCTTCGCTGATGAAGAGCCGGCACCCGTGTTGGATGCGCTACCTTCCCTCCCCCTGTCACTTTTCCGTCATTGTTTATTGGCGGCTTTTCAGTCATTGTGTATTGCACAAGAAATTCCGCAGCAGAGTCCCGAAAGAGATGCGCTTAGTCCTTCCAGCACTGGTCTTAGCGGCAACAGCGTCTGCCTCCGCGCAAAACTTGCTGCCGGCAGCCGGAGAGTTCCTGCTTCCCGTGCAATCGTTGGCCACGCCCTCCGCTTCGCTCCTTCCCCCGGGCCTCACACTGCCCGGAGAGGGGGCGCAACCGCTGCTTGATTTCAGAGACTCAGACATCAAGTTCCGCCTTGGAAGCCTGATGGAGATCCTGCGCGACCATCAGCATGAAGGTTGGGTGCTGGCAACCTATCCCGACCCGAATACACGCCGGCCACTCATTGGCGCGGGGTTCAGTCTTGACGTCCAGGCGGCCGTGCACCCCCAGCGTGACCCTCTCAATCCGCACCCTTTCGTTGAGCCATCGTCGGCTCAGCTTTGGCAAGCTGCGGGGCTTCCGCCGGAGCGGCTGCAGCAAATCCTCGATCAGTTCGACCGTGATTCAAATGCATGGACGGCCAGGCAGTATCGCAGAAAGGTAATCCGGCACAAGCTGACGCCCCAGCTAACCGAAGAAGAAGGCACGCGCCTGCTGCGCATCTCTGCCATCCAGGCGGTCTACAACGCAAAGGCCTATTGCCGGGATTTCGATCAGCTAACCGGGCCGCAGCAGATGGCGCTGACCCAGTTGGTATTCCAGATGGGTACAAATCTGGAACAGTTCGTGACCTTTCTTGGCGCCTTGAATGATGAACACGGCGCCCGCGAACTGCCGCAACTCGACGGCTATCTGTTGACGGACCGGGAGCATTGGCGGAACGTGCAGAGCACGCTGATCGACAGTCAATGGGCCAGGCGATATACGGTGCGCGCATCGACCGTCATCGCCATGTTCGATCCCGACTACAACCACGAACCCCTCGCGTCGGAGCAGCGAATCGCAACCATCCTTCGCCCGCCAGTCGAGATTCGTCCCAAAACCCGCACCACAGCCACTCTCCGGGCCGTCAGCTACAGCAAGCGCTCCCGCAAGACACACGGAAGGAAAGCTGTCCACTCCCCGGCCAAACGGAAGCTGACCTAAGCAGATCAAGCCGCCTTACGTATTTGACCGAAAACCTCTCTGTACGAAGGGCATGGCTTCAGCCGTGCCATAAATGGATAAGCTGCGCGTGGCTTTAGCCGCTGAGGTACGTCTTTTCTGAAGGGTACGAGCTTCAGCTCGTACATACAGGAAACAAATGATGGGCCTTGGTGTGTTCGTGAGAACCGGAAGAGAAACAGCAGGTCCCTCCACTTCGCTACGCTCCGGTCGGGATGACACTTCTGTCGGACTGTTGAGATCCATCCCTCTGGCCGCCTTTTGGCATTTTCCGTGCAAAAAATGTGTCATCCCGACCGGAGCGTAGCGAAGTGGAGGGACCTGCTGTTTCTCTTCCGGTTCTCACGCACACTCTTTAGCCGCTGAGGTACGCTTTTTTACAACCTCAACGCAGCTGAGACGCACTCTTCACAAAAGCCCTAGACGACAGGGGCTAAGGGGATTTTGAAGAATCGCAAGTCCCACAGGGACGCCTGAACCGTTCCCAGGGCGCAAGCCCACTACGCCCAGACCCCAAACTATTCGTGTCTCGTCCAGCAATCTGGGGACGCCAAGCAGTTTGCGTCCTGCGGCGCCTTTAACACATCATAGGAAAATAAGGAGACTGCAATGGAGCGCGTCAAGCTAGGTAAATCTGATTTGGAAGTTCCGGTGCTTTGCCTCGGAGGCAATGTCTTCGGATGGACGGTGTCGGAAGCAGACTCCTTTCGGCAACTCGACGCGGCACTCGAAGCCGGGCTGAATTTTATTGATACCGCAGATGTGTACTCTCGCTGGATGCCAGGCCATAAGGGCGGTGAGTCAGAGACCATTCTGGGCAACTGGCTGGCAAAGGGAAACAAGCGCAGCAATGTGATCGTAGCCACCAAGCTCGGCATTGATATGGGCGATGGCAAGAAAGGGCTGAAGCCTGCATACATCCGGGAGGCAGCCGAGGACTCGCTACGACGCCTGCGGACGGACTATATCGACCTGTATCAGGCGCACACAGACGACGAAGAAACGCCCCTCGAAGAAACGCTGGCCGCCTTCGACAAACTGGTGGCACAGGGCAAAGTGCGTCACATCGGCGCCTCGAACTACAGAGGCGCCCGGCTGGCCAAAGCGCTGAAGACCAGCAAGGATAATGGCCTGGTGAGTTACATTTCGCTACAGCCAAAGTACAACCTGGTGGAGCGCGAACAATTTGAGACGGATTTGCTGCCAGTGGTCCAGGAACATACTCTGGGGGTAATTCCCTACTACTCGCTGGCGGCCGGCTTTCTCACCGGTAAGTACCGCTCGAAAAAAGACGCCGAGGGAAAGGCACGGGGCGGGACAGTAGCGAAATATTTGAATGACTGGGGGTTCAATGTTGTCCGCACGCTGGACGAGGTTGCCCGTGAACACCACTCCACGCCGGCGCGGGTCGCGCTGGCATGGTTGATGGTGCAGCCAGGCGTGACCGCCCCCATCGCCAGCGCGACCAGCGACAAGCACCTGACTGACCTGCTTGAGGCGACTAAGTTGAAGCTGGACCACGCCTCGCTGGAAAAGCTGAACACGGTGAGTGCTCCCGCCGGGGCCGTCAGAGGATAGTACAGGTCGAGAGACCCAGCGCCGTGGGTCTTTCGCTTGCGGAAAATCGCGGCAGGGCAGGAGGGCCTTGTCGCGGCATTCCACCTCATTTACCCTCCAGCTACCCACTGAATCACCGAAATCTATGGGCCAGGAGTCCTCGTGTCCACCACCACGCTCGACCCGCTTGTCCCGCCCGCTCCGAAGTCCGCCAGTGGGGCTCTGCAGATTGCAGCCGCTACCGTCGGCAACGCGCTGGAGTGGTTCGACATCCTGGTTTACGGTTACTTCGCAACCACCATCGCAGCCGTATTTTTTCCTAACTCCAACCCAGTGGTCTCGCTGCTGCTCACCTTTGGGTCTTTTGGCTTGTCTTATCTTGCCAGGCCGTTCGGAGCGGTGATTCTCGGCGCCTATGCCGACCGCGCCGGCCGCAAAGCCGCGCTCGCGCTCTCCATTCGACTGATGGTCATCGGCACTGCAGTCCTGGCGTTTATGCCGTCCTATGCCGCGATCGGATTGATTGCTCCGATTGCCGTGTTCGCCGCGCGCCTGCTCCAGGGCTTCGCCGTGGCGGGAGAGTTTGGCAGTTCCACTGCATTCATGATCGAGCATTCGGCAAATCGCAAAGCCTTCTTCTCCAGCTGGCAGTTCTCCGGTCAGCAAATGGCGAAGTTCCTGGCCGCGTTGTTCGGCGTTGGGCTTACGACTGCAATTAGTTCCCAGCAACTCCACAGCTGGGGCTGGCGCATCCCGTTCCTGTTCGGATTGCTGGTGGGGCCCGTCGGCATCTATATCCGGCGGAAGGTGGATGAAACGCCGGAG
Organism: Acidobacteriaceae bacterium; assembly: GCA_035695685.1. GTDB lineage: Bacteria > Acidobacteriota > Terriglobia > Terriglobales > Acidobacteriaceae > PALSA-350. Next base: position 4,361 of record DASRRN010000118.1, read on the forward strand.
TTCCTGCACACCACCCGCACCCGAACCCCGGTGCTCGAAGTATTCGCCACCGAAAAAGTGGGGCTGGTGCTGGGCGCCGGCCTGGTTGCCGTAGGTACTGCCAGCACCTACTTCTCGCTTTACATGCCCACCTATGCCACCACGCGTTTACATTTGCCCCCCGCCACTGGATACATTGTGACCATCGTTCTGGCACTCATCAGCATGGTGCTGTGCCCGGTGGCGGGGCACATAGCGGACAAGGTCGGCCACACCCGCATGATGCTTCCCGCGGCAATCCTGATGTTGCTCTCCTACTACCCGCTCTTTCTGCTCATCACCCGCCACCCTGGCCTGCCCACCCTGCTCGTTGGACTCATCTACGACGCCCTGCTCCTGGTCGCCTATGTATCTGCTTTACCGGCGGTGATGGCCACAATCTTTCCCGCGCGCACCCGGGTCACCGGCCTTTCCCTCAGCTATAACCTTGGCGTCACCCTGTTCGGCGGCTTCTCCCCAGCCATCTTCACCTGGCTTACCGCCACCACCCATGACAACACCTCGCCCAGCTTCTACCTGATGGCGATGGCGGTGGTGAGCATCACGGCTCTGGTCGCCATCAGGCGTCGCTACAGCCAGGGATAAGATCGCCGGAAACAAAAAACGTTCCCCTTGCACCTCTACGGTGCAATAATTCGATGTCTCCGTGACGGTAGAGATCCGAACGTTTCGTAAAAGGGGCAACGCATGAAGAAAAAGGCGCCCACGATGAGGGATGTGGCGCGTTTAGCAGAGGTTTCCGTGGCCACGGTTTCAGCCGTCGCCAACGGGACCGCTGTAGTCAGCCCCAAGCGCGCGGAGCGGGTCCGTAAGGCGATGGAAGCGCTGGACTTTCACGTCGATCAGATTGCGCGAAGCTTGAAGACCGGCCGCACCCACGTGGTGGGCATGATTCTTCCTGACGTGACCAACCCTTTTTATCCGGAAGTGATTGTTGGGGCTGAGGAGATCGCCCGCAAGGCTCATTATTCCGTGATGTTGTGCAATGCGAACGAAGACCCGCAACAGGAGCAGCAACAACTCAACACCCTCTTCAGCCATCGGGTAGATGGAGTCCTGATCGCGTGTTCAGACCCCGCGATTTCGTTTGATCGGCTGATGCGCCGTCGCTTTCCCATCGTCTGTTTCGACCGAATTCCGCCGGGATTTCAGGGAGATACCGCAGCTACAGATAATTTTCACGGGGCCTACGACGCAACCCGCCATTTGATTGAACTTGGTCATGAGAGGATCGCCATTCTGGCCGGCCGCACCAGCCTGTCCACTCATTCCTCGCGGCTCGAGGGCTTCCGCCGGGCCATGGCCGATGCGGACTTACCGGTGCGCGACGAGTTCTGCTGGCCTGGAGGGATGCAGCCGCATGCCGGGTATGACGTGGGCCGCCAGCTATTTGGCCTGCACAGGAAACCCACTGCGGTTTTCTGCACCAATAACAAGCTTCTTCTTGGCTTCGTCCGCGCCATGGGCGAGTCAGGGATACGCTGCCCCGGCGATATCAGCCTGGTTGGTTTCGACGATTTCACCTGGACCGAAAACTTCCATCCGCGACTAAGCACCGTAGCACAACCGGCACGCGAGCTCGGTCGCAGAGCGATGCAACTGCTGATTGAACGAGTAGAGAACAACGTGGATGATTTTCCCAGCCGCCAGGTAGTTCTGAAACAGGAGCTGAGGGTGAGAGAATCGACCGCCCCCCTGGTCGCTTCGGCTCGCCGCAAAGCTCTCCACGCATGATGTTCTGAAACGTTTAGTTTTCCTTGACAACCATGAAAATCCTCAGGTAGATTGGGCAGCTGTCAACAGTAGTGGACGCCGCCTGCGCCCGACCATTCCAAGCGTCCCAACTGGCGGTCAATTCCTGTCGAAAGGTGGAGGGGAGTCATGTGTCGTCTGCGGCAACTTTCTATGATCCTGGTCTGCCTGCTCCTGGCTGGGCCGCTTGCGTGTTATCCGCAGGCCACCGAAGTGGATCAGATCACTGGAACGATTCAGGACGCTTCCGGCGCGGCGGTACCGAACGCACAGATTCGGGCCATTCAGACAGAAACGGGTCTCATCCGGACGACCTCGAGCGGCTCCGACGGTTCTTACGTGCTCAGCAGTCTTCCCATTGGCCCGTACCGCTTTGAGGCGAGCGCCACGGGCTTCAAAACCTACATTCAGACTGGGATTGTTCTCCAGGTCAACGTCAATCCAACCATCAATGCCAAACTGGAAATCGGCTCCGTGTCCCAGCAGGTTGAGGTCCAGGCTTCGGCCACCATGGCTGAGACTCAAACCACGGCAGTTGCTCAGGTCATCAACTCTCAGAGCGTCGTCGACCTACCGCTCAATGGAAGGCAGCCCACACAGCTCATTCTTCTGTCTGGAGCATCCACCACCATCAACGGATTCATCGGCAGCAAGAACTATCCGTCCTCGGTCACTATCTCCATCGCCGGCGGGGCCACCAACGGAACGAATTACCTGATGGACGGCGGCTATCATAACGACGTTTTCAGCGCTGTCAATTTGCCCCTTCCCTTTCCCGATGTGTTGCAGGAGTTTAGCGTTCAGACAAGTTCCATCCCCGCGAGTTATGGGGAGCGGGCGGGGGGCGTGGTCAACATCGTCACTAAATCCGGGACCAATGCATTCCACGGAGATCTCTTCGAGTTTCTGCGCAACGGCGCAGTCAACGCCAGAAACTATTTCGCCACCAAGGTCGATCAGCAAAAACGAAATCAATTCGGGGGCACCATCGGCGGCCCGATCATGCACGACAAACTTTTCTTCTTCGGTGGGTTCCAACGAACCATCCTGAGGACCGCGCCCCCAACGACCATTTCTTTTACCCCCACGGCACAGGAACTTCAGGGCGACTTTTCCGCCATTACCAAACCCATTACAAACCCTGCGACCGGCCAGCCGTTCCCCAACAACCAGATTCCAATCTCAAGCTTCAGCCCGGCTTCCCTGAGTTTGCTGAAATTTATTCCGGTGGGGAGCGCTCCGCTGGGTGAGGTTGTCTATAGCATTCCATCGCCCTCAACCGAGAATCAGTTTCTGGGCCGGGCGGACTGGAATCAATCGGCACGCGACACGGTTTTCGGCCGCTACTACTATGCGAAAGATAATAACCCGGCCGCCTTTGGTGGCGATCTGTTGCTCACCACCCAGGCTGGCGTGATCGATACGGTACAGGCTGTTACGGCCGGAGATACCTTCACCCTGACGCCGAACGCCGTGAATGCTTTCCACTTCACCTGGACCTACGAGCGGATTAACCGCGGTCCCGCCGGAGGCATTCCCTCCGCCGCCGACCTTGGCATTTCGGTGGCGCCATCGCCGGGAAACTCGCCCCAGGTATCGGTCAGCAGCTACTTCAGTACCATGTGCGGAACATGCTCCATCGCCACCGTCTACTCCGGGGCCAAGCAGGTGGCTGACGATTTCAACCTCGTGAAAGGCCGTCAGGAGTTTGCCTTTGGGGGAGACTGGGTTGGAAAGTACCTCAACTACACCACCGCAAGCCAGCAGAATATCGCAGTTACCTTCAACGGCAGCGTCACCGGCAATGCCTTAAGCGACCTCCTCCTCGGGCACCCGAGCGACTTCCAGCAGGGCAACATCACCAAGTGGAATCCAGTGATGAATTACTTCGGGTTCTATGCCAGCGACCGAATTAAACTGACCCCCCATCTCACTCTGAATGCGGGCTTGCGCTGGGAGCCCTATCTCCCCCAGCACGACACACAAAACCGCGCATCCCATTTTGATCAGGCTGACTTTGCGGCAGACGCCAAGAGCAAGGTGTATCTGAACGCACCCGCCGGTCTCACCTTCCCCGGAGACAGCGGCTTTCCCAGTGGCGGCACTCATCATTCCCTCGCTCGCTTTGCTCCTCGCCTGGGTTTGGTTTGGGACCCCTTCGGCAATGCCAACACCATCGTCCACGTTGGCTACGGCATCCTCAACGATGGAAGAAGCGATCTGGAAACATTCGATCGCTTTGCCTTTGAGCCTCCCTGGGCCAGCCTGATCGATCTCGCCAACCCTGCCGGCGGGTTCGCGAATCCTTATCAGAGCTATCCCGGAGGAGACCCGTTTCCACTGCCGATACCGCCGACTTCCAATGCGACATTTACTTCGGAAGCGCAGTACGTCAATCTGCCGCTGCACATCAAGCCAACCTACTTCCAGGAATGGAACGTAAGCGTGCAACAACAGTTCGGCAAAGATTGGCTCTTTTCGATCGATTACATCGGCAACCAGGGCAGTCACCTCTGGACCAATTACCAGGCTGACCCGGCCGTCTATATTCCGGGAAAGTGCGGCTCCAGTAACTGCTCTACCGTAGCCAATACAAATAGCAGAAGAGTGCTGAGCCAACTGGATCCAGTCAATGGCTCCGGCTTTGCCAGCTTGAGCACGGTCAACGACGGCGAAACCTCTTCCTATCACGGGATGCTGGTTTCCTTGAATCGTCGCCTCGAAAACAACCTCAGCTTATTGTTGAACTACACCTGGTCGCATTGCATCAACCAGGGCGATGCATTCACAGAAATCACCGGCTCTTACCAGAACCCCTACAATCTGGCGGGGGAACGGGGCAATTGCGGTTCAGACGTGCGCCAGATCTACAACGTTTCTCTGGTTGCCAGTACTCCGCACTTCAATGGAAACTTCGCCAAGCGGCAACTGCTTTCAGATTGGCGGCTCTCGGCGATCGTAAGCGGTCATTCCGGATCCTTTTTCAGCCCCGCAACCGGCCAGGACTCTTCGCTCACCGGCGTGGGCGCGGACAGGCCAAATGTGCACGGCAATCCGAATCAAATCAACCGAACCCTCAAGAAATGGTTTAACACTGCGGACTACAGCACTAACCTGCCCGGCACCTACGGCAATGCCGGCCGTAATTCCCTTGAAGGCCCGGGTGGATACCAGCCCGATCTGGCCGTGTTCCGCGACTTCCCATTTCAATTGTTTGACCGGCCACAATTCTTTGAGCTTCGTGTCGAAGCCTTCAATGCCTTCAATCATCCGGAGTTCTCGAACCCATCAGGCACCTCGACCTCCGCGCAGTTCGGCCAGATTCTGAGCACAGCAAACAATGCCCGCATCATGCAAATCTCCTTGAAGTATGTCTTTTAAGTTGTTGGTTAATCTCTATGCTGTGGCCATGAAGAAAAAGACGCCCGGAGATCAGTTCATGCGGACCAGACGGTTGTATGCACTCCCCTTCTCGATCTGTTTCTGTGCGGTTCTCCTGTGCTCTGCAATCGGTCGTGCCGCCGATGCCCCGCGTCCTCTTCCTGTCGGTCTCGACGCCTACC
>DASRRN010000119.1:0-2313 GCA_035695685.1 Acidobacteriaceae bacterium
ATAGTACTGGAACGGCTCCGTAATGGGGAGGTAGTCTGCAAACTGCACGCCGGTTATCGCCGAAACTGTTGAGCGACTGCAGCCGGTCGTTCCGTTCGCGTTGGTCAGGCTGAGATTGAAGCCGCCCTCGAACCATCCCCATGAGATCCCGGCACTAGTCAGAAGATCGCCGATATTCGTGCCGCTCATCGACACGCTCGCTTCCGTGGTCTTCGAACAGATGTCGCCAATCGGCGACGCGTCGTTCATGAGCGTGAATTCGCCGTTGCCGCCGCTCGCCAGAACGCCGTTGGCGTTCAGGCCGGCGACCGCGCCGTTTGTCTGCTCGGAGATGAGGTTGATCGCCCCCACTGTCGACGGACCGAACGTGGTGCCGAAGGAGTGATCGTTCAGCGCGTAGTGCTGGGCGTAATTCCACAGCGCCGTGACGGTGTTGCCGTCATAATAGCCCATCGTCAGTCCCTTGCTGGCTGCGATCTTGGCGGCGTTCGTGCGAGCCGCCAGCGCTTCGGAATCCGCCGAGCCGACGGCGTAAGGAAAACGATCCATAGCCCCGCCGTCAAATGCCGTCTCCTCCGGCGCATAAGCGTGGTCCTGGTCGGCGGTTGCGGCCTGGGCACGATCGAGACGAAACGGATTCGTAGCCGCAGCGCCATTGTCGGGATTCGTGGCATTTGGGTTGGCTGTGAGCAACGTACCGCTTAGGCCGTCCGGCACTGGCGTGGCCGCCGCCGCAGTAAATGGGGGCTCACCCGCCTTGATGACTGCTATCGGATAGGTTCCAAAATAGTGATCGAAGGAAACGTTCTCGCCGAAAATCACAACACTGTGCCGGACGTCCCCGTTGGGTAGATATGTAGCGCCACCACCAGAACCCCTCTGGTTGGACATGCCGCCCGAACAGGCCACGAGAAAAACCATGAGTGAAAGAGCGCTTACCAGGAGACTGCGGACCACGGTTTCACCTGTATTCATCACAGATGCATCTTTTGAAACGCGGGATTTTTTCCCATGGACTGGCCTTGAAAAGGCATCTGAAATGATGCAAAGGATTCGTCTTGGGGTGGTCGAGTTAGTCCGATCGAGCAGAGACGGGACTCGCCCGGGCCTGGTAAGGATCTATTAGTCACGCAGTATGCGGCCAACGGCGGAATGGCGTCGATGATGGCCGAAATCGGATGCTGCGAAGAGAATGGGTGTGGGCGATGGCGTGTGGAGAGGCCGTAGTGCACTTCACACGGCTTTGCTGTTGTTCACGAGTCAGTGGCGGAGGGTAGAATCTTTCTTGCCGCGGCTCGGCTAGTTTCAGCCGCTATCAAGGACGCCTCATACCTCCCGGACGTCTGCCCAACTGGATCGTCGCTATGCCTTCCGCTCAAAAACTCGACACTCATCACAAAGCGCTCACCGTGAATCTGGATACATCCACCTTCGGTTCTTTCGCCGAAATCGGCGCCGGACAGGAAGTAGCGCGTTGGTTCCTCTTCGTGGGAGGCGCTTCCGGCACGGTGGCTAAAACCATTTCCGCTTACGACAAGGAAGTCAGCGATGATCTCTACGGCGCCGGGTCACGCTACGTATCCAAACAGCGACTCGAGGCGATGCTGGAGAACGAATGGACCCAACTTCTCACGCAATTAAGCAAAACCCGTGGACCGCAGACTCGGTTCTTCTGCTTTGTCGATACGGTCTCTGCCCGTAACTTTGCCGGAACCAACGACTCACATGGCTGGATCGGTCTCCGGTTCCAGTTGCAGCCCGGTGGTCCTCCCAACGACGTCCTGCTGCACATCAATATGCGCGATTCTTCCAATGCCCTCCAGCAAGAAGCCGTCGGTATCCTGGGCGTCAACCTCGTCTATGCCGCGTTCTACGAAGTGCAAAGCAAGGAGTCCTTTCTGGAGGGCCTGGCACAAGAGGTCGTCGCGGAGCGAATCGAGACCGACTACGTGGATCTTCGCGGGCCAGCATTCGAGAGTTGGGATCACCGTGCCCTGCTGGTCCACTTGGTTCGCGCGGGATTCGCAGAGGCGGTATTTTTCCCCACCAAGGGCTCCCCTGTTCCTCCTACCGAGGTTCTCCACAACAAAGCTGTCGTGCTTGCACCCGGATACTATGGCCACACCGATTCAGTTCACTCGCAAGTTCATTTGCGATTGTTGGATTCGGGAATACAGGAGCTTCAGGCGGACCTTGGCGAAACAAAATCGGCGCCCGCTGGTTTTTTTTGTCTAAACGTTGCTCCGCTCACTCCAGACGAATCAGCCCCGGAAACCTCCGACTTGCTTCGTCGCATCGATGCGCTTCTCAGCG
>DASRRN010000120.1:0-14616 GCA_035695685.1 Acidobacteriaceae bacterium
GAACGTACAATGGTTCAACGGAAGGGGAGAGCTGAGGCGTGCCTTTGACGTTTTTCCATAACACCCTGGTCATCATCTGGACTGTCTTCTGGGTTGCCTGGATTCTGCCGGCGGTGTTCGGGAAACGGGCCATCCAACGACAGTCCTTCGGCTCCCGCATCTTCCAGATTGTTCTGCTCGTCATGGCGTACGTTCTGATCGTCAATGGCCGCGTGGGTTGGGATTTGCTGAATCGGCGAGTGGTCCCGGCAGGCACGATTTTCCTCTGGAGCGGATACGGGTTGTTGCTGGCAGGCATGCTGTTCGCAGGTTGGGCGCGCATTTTTCTCGGCGGGAATTGGAGCTCGAGTGTCACTCTCAAGCAGGACCACACCCTGGTTCGCTCCGGGCCGTACCGCATCGTCCGGCACCCTATCTATACCGGGCTGTTGGTTGCTTTGCTGGGCACAGCGATGGTGCTTGGCGAGGTGCGCTGTTTTATCGGGGTAATCCTGGCGGCGATCGCCTGGAAGATGAAGTCGATTACCGAAGAAGCTTTGATGGTGCAGGAATTCGGGGACCAATACACCCGCTACCGGTTACAAGTGAAGGGCCTGGTTCCCTATCTCTGGTAGGGCTCGCTGCAACCTCTCGCCCGCATACTGCACCCAAAGAAACAGACCTGAAGAAACCACTCAATTGCGCTAAAACGAGGAGAAAGCCATGGCCACAGCCACTGCCCCTGTTGAAAAGACCATCACCCGTAAACAATTGATCGCCGCGCTCAATGAAGACCTGGCCCGTGAATACCAGGCGGTCATTTCTTACGTGACCTATTCCCAGGTACTGAAGGGGGCCACTTACATGAACATTGCGGCCGAGCTGCAGATACACGCCACAGAAGAACTGCAACATGCCATTACGGTTGCCAACCAAATCGATTATCTGGGGGGCATGCCGGTTGTGGTCCCCAAGCCGGTTAAGACGTCGGAGAAGGCAGAGGACATGCTGCGCTTCGACCTGGACAACGAGAATGAGACGATCCGCAATTATCGTCAGAGGATTCGCCAGTGTGACCAGTTAGGCGAGTACGCGACCGCGGAGCATATCCGGGAAATCCTGTTGCAGGAACAGGACCATCAGATCGCGCTGGCCACGGCGCTCGGCATCGATGTCCCTGATCTCAGCGAGCCATCTGCTTCCTCCCAGGAATAAGCCATCAGGCTGGGGATGCTCATCCCCAGCCGCCCGCCTTCGTCGGTTAAACTGAAAGCACCGTCATGTTTGAAAACCTATCCGACAAGCTGCAGCGGGCATTCAAGAATCTCCGTGGTCAGGGCACCGTCACCGAAGAAAATATAGGGGACGCCCTGCGGGAGATCCGCGTCGCACTGCTCGAAGCCGACGTCAACCTGAACGTGGTCAAGGAGCTTATCGACCACATCCGGGAGAAGGCGGTGGGCCAGCAGGTGATGACGGCCCTTTCGCCCACCGAACAGGTGATCAAGATTGTGCGGGACGAGCTGGTGGCCCTGCTGGGCAAGGATACAGCTCGCTTCAATTTCGCTTCCCGGCCGCCCACGGTGATCCTGATGGCGGGCCTGCAGGGTTCGGGCAAGACGACCACCTCGGGCAAGCTGGCAGCCTGGCTCAGGAAGGGGGGCCACCGCCCGTTGCTGGTTTCAGTCGACGTCTACCGTCCGGCTGCCCGGGAGCAGCTCCGGATCGTCGCCAACGCCATCAAAATCAACCTGTACGAGGGCGACACGAAGGGCGAGGCACCGGGGTATGCCCTGGTGGAACGCCTGGCCAAGGAGGCGCGCCGCGAGGCCATCAATTCGGGTTGCGACACGGTGATCGTTGATACCGCCGGCCGTTTGGCCCTGGACGCGGAGCTGATGGAGGAGATGCGCCGGCTGAAGAATCTGCTCAGCCCGCAGGAGATCCTCTTTGTCGCGGACGCCATGACGGGACAGGACGCAGTCCATTCCGCGGGAGAATTTCATAAGCAGCTGGCGCTGACCGGAACCGTGCTCACCAAGATGGATGGCGATGCTCGCGGCGGTGCGGCGCTCTCTATTCGCCACGTCACCGGCCAGCCGGTCAAGTTTATCGGTACGGGCGAAAAATCGGACGCCTTTGAACCCTTCCATCCCGACCGCATCGTCAGCCGGATTTTGGGCATGGGCGACATGATGACGCTGATTGAGCGTGCGGAAGAGACTCTGGACAAGAAGAAGCAAGAGGAGTTTGCGCGTAAAGCTCTCTCTGGCGACGGCTTTTCTCTGGAGGACTTTCGCGACCAACTGCGCCAGATCCGCAAGCTCGGTTCCATGCAGAGCATTCTCAAAATGCTGCCCTCGGTCGGCCCGTTTCAGGGTATCCAGCAGATGGCAGGACAGGTGGATGAAGGGCAATTCACCCGGATTGAGGCCATCATCAACTCGATGACCAAACGGGAGCGGGACAAGCACGAGATCATCTCGGGAAGCCGGCGCAAGCGGATCGCGCGCGGGTCAGGAACCAGTGTGCAGGAAGTGAACCAGCTACTACGCCAGTACGCCCAGATGCGTAAGATGTTCAAAAGTGCCGGAAAGGGCGGGGGCATGCAGCGACGGATGATGGGCGCCCTCGGTGGCATGCGGGGCATGGGCCGGTAGGGTACCTCAGGGGCTAAATGGCCGGGCGATTTTGCTGGGTTTTATGTGTTACCGGTCGCTATTACCGGCTTTGGTGTCTAACGAAGGACATGGCTTCAGCCGTAGCGTAAGAACCGGGGCTTTTGAGGGCTTCAGAGGGTGTGTTCTACACACCCTCTAAATGTGAGGTACGCTCTTTCTCAGGGCTCGGGTTTCACAGTCTGCACGCATTTCCAACTCAGTCCCGAAGGGACGTCTGAGAATAGCCCAGGATGTTAGTCCTGGGTAGGATATGAAAACATGATCCAGCCTGTCCCGGCCTGCCGTGGGTCCCGCAGGGACGGCTGAAAGCCACCCAGGACGTTAGTCCTAGCTGTCACCACCCATTCTCCAAGTCTGGCCTGTTGTCATGCACATTCTTCAGCCCATACCTCGGAGTGGGGTGTTTCCGCTCGCCCGCTTGCTGGGTGAGAATTTCATTGAAGCAGGTTTTGCTATTGCTGTAATTTATTGAAACGAAACTGGATCTCGCCGCGTCCAAACTAAACCTAAGCGTCTTTAGAAACGGTTTAGAGCCATGATGTCGAAACTGCAAGACCAACTCGATCAGATTACGGCTAATACGCGGAACCTTGTCCAGCCGGAGCGTCTCGAAATAAGCGAGCGGGCGGTGGCGGAGCTTTATGCGGCAGGGATAGAAGACCGAATCCTGCCGGTTGGGTCAAAGGCTCCGGAATTTGCGCTGCCGGATGCCGGCGGGCGCATTATCAGGAGCGCTGATCTGCTGGCCCTCGGCCCGTTGGTGATCAATTTCTTCCGCGGACGCTGGTGTCCTTACTGTGTCACCGAGTTGGAGACCTGGCGCGATCTGTATAGCGCGGTGCGCAGGCGCGGCGCGTTACTGGTCGGGATTTCCCCACAAACCGTGCGGCAAAACGACTTTACTGCGGTACAGCACGGGCTTGGCTTTCCAGTTCTTACGGATGCGGGGTGCCAGGTAGCCGCACAATTCGGCTTGGCGTACGCAGTCGCGCCTTCTCAACAGCAGTACTACCGCAGCATTCTGGTGAACATCCCGCTGGTAAACGGGGATGCGAGTTGGCGGTTGCCGCTTCCGGCAACGTATATCCTGGGGCGCGATGGCACGGTCCTGTTCGCGGCCGCCCACGCCGATTTTCGCGTTCGACCCGAGCCGCGCGACGTGCTGGATGTGCTGCTGCCGTAATCAGCGAATCCAAAACATCCGAATATCGAATAGGCAGGTTTGTTTGTCTATTCTTTTGCAGTAATGTGTGTTTAAATCTTGCTACTTCCCCGAGACTACTTCATTAGTAGAAAGGGGGATTAGCGTGTTCATAACTCCCAGCGTTTGTCCCTCGGCGTACCCACCCTACAGATATCGGAATGCTTTTTCTAAGGTGTCTGCCTGCTCTGCTTTTGGCGTCCGGGCAGGAATATGCAGATAGCTCTGGCCCTGAATCCGCGATGAGGGAGTGCAAAGAGTGACGGCAGCCGAACTACAGAAACTTGCAGACGCCGAAACACTGCACGTCAGCAGTTTCTGTGAGAGTGCGCCAGCGTCCGCATTAAAGCGTCTGGTTAGCGAAGCCCGGCTGGAAACGCGGATTCAATCGTTGACGTTGGTACTTGAGCGCTTGTGGCTATTCTACGAGGCGATGCGCTCCGGGAAGCCTCTCGCAGGTGGCGATGAGTTGCTGGCACAAATGGGGAGCGCCCTGAAGGATGCCACGAGGACGACACATAGTTCTCAGGACGAAGAAGTCGCCGCAGGTCAAAAGCTACTTTTTCGATAGCCTGATCTCGGCCAACCTCGTTGCAGGGGCCCGGTTTCAGGAGCCAGCCTTAAACAGCCCTTCGAATATTCCCATGAACAATACTCGTCGCCGCTTCCTGCGCAATTCAGCCTTCGTTGGCGCCGTCGGCTCCATCGGGCCGCGTCTCTCGATGGGCACTCAAGACAAAGCGGCCTCGTTTCGCACTCCGTACAAATTCCCAACGCTCGTCCTCTCAGCCACCCATCCAAAAGGCGATTTTGATCAGCGCAGTGTTGATGACCCGGACTCCCTTGCCCAGTACCGAACGCCAGAGTGGTTTCGCGACGCCAAGTTCGGCATCTTCCTCCATTGGGGTGTGTATTCCGTGCCGGCGTTTGCAAACGAGTGGTATTCGCGCAATATGTATGTTCCGGGCAACAAGGCGTTCGAACATCATGTAGCAACGTACCGCGCTCAGACTAGATTTGGTTACATCCTGCTGGCGTCTGCCCTGCTGGCCTGCTACTTTCCTGCGCGGAGAGCGGCGTCGGTTGAGCCGATGCGCGTGCTGCGGACCGAATGAGAATTAGTGTCGTCCCGTTCGGGACTCGGTTTACGTGAAACTCATCCTACCCGGCACTCCCGTGCCGGGCTACAGGCTGTCCCGTCCCTTCGGGACTGATTGCGTTGGGTGACCTGCGGTTCTTTCTACCCCCGAAAGACCTCATCGGTGTGCGTTTGCCGATACGGCTGAACAGGCTGCGAGAAACTGAATGCTGAAGGTACGTACGCTCTTCCTTTCGCTTTCCGGCGTGCCTGATGTTCTCGTAAGCATGAGTGCAGGATGGAGTGAAGAACGCATACCCCAGGGGCTGAACAGGCTGCGGAAAAACCGAATTCTTTGAAGGGGACGGCCTTCAGGCCGTCCGTAAAAGATTGAAAACAGCTCCGGCTTTAGCCGCTGAGGGAACAGCTTTCGCTCCCTATTCGACCTTTTTCCGCAGCCTGTTTAGCCCCCGGGAACTCCTGGTTTGATGTCAGGGTTAAAACCCTGACCTACCTTCAGGTTGAGGTGGCGGCGCCGATTGATTCCATCAGCAATTCAGCCGCGGCACGGGCGAAGCTATCGTCGTTGATATGCGCATCCAGCTCAACCACATTCATCCCGGGGTTGAGGGTCGCCTTCAAGGCGCGGCAATAGAAGTTGAGCGCCTCCGGCGAATAGAACGGCCCTCCTAACTTGTCGATGGCGGAAACACCTTGTAGCGGAATCAGCACGGTCACCGGCCCGTTGGCACGATTCAGCTTGGTGGCCGTGATGCGCCCGATCTCTGCACACTCTTCCGGCGTTGTCCGCATCAGAGTGACGGTAGAGTTGTGAACGTACAACTTACGGCTTCGGAACTTGACGGGCACTGTCTCGGCAGGACCGAAATTCACCATGTCGATGGCGCCCGGGCATACGAGCTGGGGAATGCCCTTGCGGGCGGCTGCTTCCAACCGATGCGGCCCTGCGCTCATAACACCGCCCGCTAACTCATCTGCAAGTTCTGTGGTGGTCAGGTCGAGAACAGCTTGAATTGCTGCGCCTTCGATTAACTGCTCCATCGCCTGGCCGCCGACGCCGGTAGCATGGAACACCAGGACCTCGTAGCCTTTCTCCTCTAGAATGCGCCGCGCTGCGGTGACGCACGGCGTGGTGACGCCAAACATGGTAGCCGCAATGGCAGGCTTGTCCTCTGGTGCGCGGGCCGGCTCTGCGGCCACCATGCCGCAAATGGCCGCTGCGGCATTGCTGAGTATGCAACGGGAGACGCGATTCAGGCCCGCGATATCGACCACAGAAGGCATCATGCAGATGTCTTTGGTTCCCACATAGGGTTTAATATCGCCGGCGGCCAGCGTCGAAACCATCAATTTCGGGAAGCCGTAGGGAAGCGCACGCATGGCTGCGGTCGCAATGGTTGTGCCGGCGGATCCGCCCAGCGCAGCTACACCGTGGATGGCTCCAGTTGCCTGAAGCCGCGCGAGAATCGCTGTGGCTCCAAGCGCCATGGCGGTTACACTTCGACCCCGGTTTCCTTCCTTTTGTAGCGCGGCGAGATCCTGATTTGCTGCCGCGGCTACTTCAGCCGGCGAGATGTCAGCCGCAAAGGGCGAAGGGCCAAGCACACCGGCGTCGATCATCATTGTTCGCAGGCCTGCGCTTTCTATACGAGCACGCAGAAAAGCGAACTCCTCGCCCTTGGTGTCGAAGGTGCCGATCAGCGCTATAGTTTTGGGATTCATCGGGCTAGGTTTCGGGCAGTTCGCCTGGCGCGAGCACCCGGCACTCTGGCATTGCACGCAAAATCGCTTCGGGACCCGGCGGCGAATAGACGGCGATCAATTTCAAAGGCTCCCATCCGCTGTTTACGGTGGCGTGAAAGATGTCTGCCGGAATATGGATCATATCTCCGGCGCTGATGGGCTCCCACCGCTCTCCATCGATATCGATCATCTGCTTGCCTTGCCCCGAGACTATGTACAGGATCTCCTCTGTCCCCGGATGATTGTGCCGCACGTGGCCTTTCCCGGGCTGCAAGAGCACCACACCCATGGTGAAGCGTTCCGTGGCAGTAACGCGCGGTTCACTCAGCCACTTGATCGTCCCCCAGTCGAAGACCTGGGTCTCGACGTCAGCAGGTGTTACGAACCGGCGACCGGCGAGCTTAGACATGCCTGCTCCTTTCGCTGCGTGCCGTATGGATATTTAGGTTCTTGAAACTTTTTACCTGCTCAGTAATGGCACGCTCGGTGGGCAGGCGCTCGATGCTCGAGGCGCCGAAGAATCCGCAGACGCCGTGGGTTCGGCTGAGGACGTATTGAACGTCTTCCGGCTCGGCGATTGGGCCGCCGTGACAGAGGACCAGAATCTCCCGTTGAACGGCGACGGCTGCTTGCTGGATCGCCTGAATGCGTTCAACTGCTTGATCGAGCGTGATCGCCGTCCTGGCGCCGATGGTCCCTTTGGTGGTCAATCCCATGTGTGCGATCAAGAGGTCCGCGCCCGCTTTTGCCATGGCCCTCGCTTCGTCCTCGTTGAAGACATACGGACAGGTGAGCAGGTCCAGCTCATGTGCGCGGGCAATCATCTCCACTTCCTGGATGTATCCCATGCCGGTTTCCTCGAGGTTCTCGCGGAAGAGACCGTCGATCAGGCCCACTGTCGGGAAGTTCTGTACTCCGGAAAACCCGAGTTGTTTGAGCTCGCGTAGAAACAGGTCCATGACACGAAAAGGATCGGTCCCACAAACGCCAGCGAGAACAGGCGTTTTACGGACAATGGGCAATACTTCGCGCGCCATTTCCATGACAATGGCGTTCGCATCGCCGTAGGGCATGAGACCCGCCAAGGATCCTCGCCCGGCCATACGATAGCGGCCGGAGTTGTAGATGATGATCAGATCGGCTCCGGCCGCTTCGGCACATTTGGCAGAAATTCCGGTTCCTGCGCCTGCACCGAGGATGAGCGTGCCCCGCGCGCTGCTCGCTCTCCATCGCTCCAGGCACTCTGATCGGTCCATTATGCTGTCTCCGATGCCGACTTGGTTCACGACGGCTCGAACCGAAATATATAGTATTTTCCGGTTGCTGTGTCTTTCCTGGGAGAGGTCCTCCGCGAGCTATTCGGCACGCAGAGCCTCCATGGGTTCGATCGACGCTGCGAGCCGCGCCGGCACGATGGAAGCCAGGGCCGCAGCTATCAGCAAAAGAGCGACCACAACGGCCAGCATCTCCGGGTCACGCGAGTTCCCGCTCGTCCAGTGAGAGAAAATCTTGCTCAGCGCTACATCCAGAGCGAGGCCAATTCCCGTACCCATGAGGACCGCCAGGACGGACGTCCTGGTCACGAGGCCTATGATATGTTCTCGCCGTGCACCCAGCGCGATCCGAACCCCCAATTCGCGCGTCCTTTGGGTCACCAGGAAGGACTGAATGCAATAGAGACCGCTCACAGCGAAGGTCAATGCAAGAAATGCAAACGCGGTGAATAGGCTTGCGATGAACCGATCTCGACCAAGGTCTTCCTCTAGCAGGTCCTCCGCCGTCACTATATCGCCCACCGCCTGCCCTGCATCGATCGCGTGTACCCGCTCCTTGATCCGGTGCAACAACCCCGCGGTGGCGGCTCCCCGCGTTCGCAGCAGCAGATTGAACCAGTCGTAAATAATCCCGGTGTACGGCACATAGACTGCCGGAGCCACCTGCTCCTGTAAACTCTGATTCGGCGTGTCCCCCACCACACCAATAATCAGAAAGTGCTGATCGTTTCCCGGAGCCACCAGCGTCCATACGTTCCCTGCCGCTACCCCATGATTCAGCACGATTGTCTGTCCGATCGGATCCCCATGCGGCCAGTAGCGCCGCTGCATCGCCTGGTTGATCAGCGCGAGATGCGCGGCGTGTGCAATCTCCGGCGCGCTCCACACGCGGCCATGCAGCAACGGAATGCGCAGCGTCGCAAGGTACTCCGGACTCACCCGCTGAAACTGCACCTCCCTGCCGGTTGTATTCATTCCTGGAATTGATAGAGACGTCGATCCGACGTTAGTGGGTGGCAAGTTACCCTCCGCTATCGCCGCAGACAATACGTCCGGATCGGCCTCAATCGCCGTCCGAATCTGTTCGTAGTATGCGATCCGATCGCTCCACGCGTGGTGAGCGCCCTCCCGCACTGCCAGGCTGACCGAAAGGAGATGGTGCGGATCGTATCCCAGATCGGCGTGCATCAGCCGCGATAGCCTCTGCACCGTTGCGCCGGAGGACGCCAGCAGCAGCACCGTGATCGCCGCTTGGCCTGCCAAAAGGGCCATATGGCCGTTGCGCGTGCCCTTTCTTCCTGCCAGCTTGTGTGATCCCGCATCCGCGGCCTGCCGTGCATCTATGCGCGACACTCGCAGCGCCGGCCATAATCCGGAAATCACACCCGTCGCTACTGACACTCCTATGCTGAATAACAACACCGGCACATTGAGCGCGATCTCGGCTTCCGCCGGAAACAGCGTCGGCAAAATAAAGTGCCGTACGAGCCATATTCCTCCGAGCGCCAGCATCACGCCGCAGCCGCCGCCCACCCGAGAGAGAACCAGCGATTCCGTGAGCAACTGGCCAATTACACGCAACCGTCCGGCACCCAGCGCCTTGCGTAGAGCAATCTCCGTCTGCCGCGCCTCACCACGCGCTAAGAGCAAAATCGCGACGTTTACGCAAGCCAGGGCCAGCAGAAACGAAACGGAGATGAATAGAATGATCAGCGCGCCGCGGAAGCGCCCAATGGCCAGCTCATTGATGTGCACGAGGTGCACCTTGAATTTCTGCGGAAAGTTCCCGGGCGTCTGGCGGGCAAATGCATCTAGTAACGGTTCGATCGCCTGCTCTGCCGCCGGGTCACTCACTCCTGGCTTTAGGCGCGCAAACACGTTCGCAACACGATGCGGATCCGCCGAGTATGCGAGCGGCGTATATAGGTCGGCGCCTGTCCACGCAAATCGCTGCGGCAACACGCCGACGATCGTGAACACCTCGTGGTCCATCTCGAGCGTCCTGCCAACTATGTCGCGGCGCCCGTCATAGTGCGACTTCCAGAAGTGATAGCTCAGCACAGCCACGTGCGTGTTGTCCGACCGTCCAAACTCCCGCCCGAGGAGTGCCGGCACGCCGAGATACTCGAACGCGTTGGGCGAAATGCGAAAGGCTTGCACCTGTTCGGGCAAGTCTTCGCCCGTGAGCGCGCGGCTGTACATGTCCTCGGCAATGGCTCCGTCGAGGACAGGCGACTTTTGAAACTCAGCGAACTGTGGTCCGGTCAGCCCGAGGTCATCGGGAACCGGGTCCTTATCGTACAGGTGCAGATGCACCATGCGCATAGCGCCGCGATATGGGTACGGGTCGATGAGTACCGCGTGCACCACGCTGTAGATTGTCGACTGGGCGGCGATTCCGATCGCGAGCGTCGCAATTGCCGCGAATGTAAAGCGTGGCAGCTTGATCGCTTGTCTCCAGGCGAACCTCAGATCGGCGAAAATGTGTTCCAGTAAGGGCAGCTGCCAGACCTCACGGCTGTGCTCCTCAAACAGGGTCGCATTGCCGAACGCGCGCCGAGCGGTGGACGCTGCTTGCTCTCGCGACATCCCTTCTTCCATCAGCTCTTCGATTTTTTCTTCCAGGTGTTCTTGAATCGAAACGGAAAGATCGGTATACCGGCGACGACGAGAAAAGAATTGCCGGAAGCCAAACATGGCGGGCTCCTATGCCTTGGGAACTGCGAGCACACGAGTGATCCCTGCGAACATCTTTTCGAAGCTCGATATTTCCTGCTCCAGATGACGCCGGCCCGCATTCGTCAGCCGATAGATCCTGGTGGGACGGCCCTTGGCAGAGATGCCTTCTTTCGAATCCAGCCACCCTTCTTTGAGCATCCGCTGCAGAGCGGGGTAGAGGGAGCCCTCTTCAATCTGCAGCAGATCCTCGGAAACCTGCTTGATGTGCTTCACCAGCGCGTATCCGTGCATCGGCTTCAGCCGAAGAGAATGCAGGATCATCATCTCCAGGGCGCCGGGGAAAAGATCGCGGTGATCGGGGTTCTTTGTCATCGTCAGGCAATCCTATTTCATAAATACCTATGTTTAACATAGCTATTCTAAAGAATCACTGGAAAGCCTAAACCGAGGGCGCATTCCCGGTCAAGCGCGACCATGAGCCTGCTCAGTTCTCCGAATGCGGCCAGATCATTCACGCAATCTCCATGGTTTCGCTACCTGCGCGGCCTAGCGGTTAAAGGTTGGCTGGGACCTGGACATCCAAGCCTGTTCAAAGGCATCCCAATACATGGTGCTCATGGAATTCAGGCACTCTGACGCGGCTTTTAAGCGCGGGGAGAAGCAAAGCAATGTCTAGTAATCCATCGCAAAGAATGACAGTGA
Source organism: Acidobacteriaceae bacterium (assembly GCA_035695685.1). Classification (GTDB taxonomy): domain Bacteria; phylum Acidobacteriota; class Terriglobia; order Terriglobales; family Acidobacteriaceae; genus PALSA-350. The sequence goes on from DASRRN010000120.1 coordinate 11,359, forward strand.
CGCCTTCTCAGATTGTGGCAGCCGTGTTCTTGAGGGACATGTCGGCGCGCGATGCGATCGCCGACCTGACGATCGCGGGATTCACGGCGAAGGACATAGGTGTCGCCCTTTCTGAAGAAGGCAAGCGGACGAAGGATCAGAGCTCAAACGCAGCCCATACTCCCACGTCGCCGGTTCAGGAAGGAAAGCACAGCTTTTACTGGAAGTTCCGGCACAGTCAGGAGCACGACCTGCATAGTCAAGGGCCGGGACTATCCAGTCGGCCAGATGCAGCCATAGCAGGCGGTGAGAACCCGCCCTACACAGAGATCGATCTCACCGATACCCTGGTGGGTTTTGGGATGCCGGACGACACGATCCGACTGCTGGACCGTGAAGTCGGCGCGCACGGGATATTGCTCCTGGTTAATGCGGGAAGCCGTGTGGATGAAGTTGAATCGATCCTCGAGAAAAATCGGGGCCTCCTGCGTACCGCAATGGCGACCGAGGTTCCGCACACGAGCCGGCACAGACCCACGGTCTGAAGGATCCCCGAACTCCGGTCAGATGCACGCGATATGTAGAGCGTTTTTTGTAACGGGTCTTAGCTGGACACTGTAGCGACAGGCCTATTGACCCCGAATACAAAGGGATTTAAGCCCGCTCGTGCCAACACGACGGTGAATGCGATCAAGGTATAGAGTTGCGCGCCGACTGCTGACCAAGCGATACCCACAGCCTGGAAGCTGGGAGCCAGCAACAGAGCGCCACCAAAACTAAGCAGGCCAGCCGTGAATATCACCACATTGAACTGATTGTCCATCTGGTTGGGGAGCAGGAGTTGGAAAGTGATCACCGTGGACAGTGCGACGAGCGGGATCCACAGCGAAAATACGCGCAGCACGGCAACCGAACCATGAAAAGCGTCGCCCAGAATCACATGCACGAGCAGCGGAGCCCCGAAGTAGAGAGCCACCCCGAATAGCAAGCCGAGACTGCCCAGGAAACAAAGACTCAGCCTGACCATCTTCATGGCGTCAGCGCGACGTTCATTCATCTGTTTGGTCAATTTTGGGTAGAGAGCCTGATTTACCGGCCATAGCCCTTGTTGAAAGATCCGGGAGATTCGTTCAGCACCCGTATATTGGCCGAGCGCCGCCATAGGAGCGACCCAGCCCAGGACGAGCCCATTGAGTGAACCTGACAGGCCTTGCGCTGCACGAAACAGGAACATCGACCAGCCGAGGCGAAGCGCACGCCCGACCGACGAAAATGTTGGCCATGCGAAGCCCACTTCGCGATAGGCGAGAACAACGGTCACCCCATGGGCTGCGACACAGCCCACACACTGCGCCGCCATAACCTTCCATCCGTCGTCAGGGTTATGGACAAGGACGAAAATACTCAGGGTCGCAACAACCTTTCCCCCGATTTCGAGAGCGCTGGCCAAACGCATGCGCTCCAAACCCTGGAAATACCAAAGCATGTTGATGCCCTGGCAGACGCCCCAGATGGTACTCGACCAAAACAGCGCCAACGATGGTGCAATATGGTGGGTATATCTGCGGGAGAAGATCGCTCCGCAAACACATAAAGCGCCTAGAACAAATTTCGCGCCCAATACACCGGAGATCAGTTCGGATAGCCGTCCCGGCTCCTGCCGGTGACGCGAGGTCTCTCGCGAGGCGGAGAGATCAAAGCCGTACTCCACAAAGATAGCTATTACGGAACCAATGGCCTGGGCAAAAACAACACTGCCCCAGCCCGACGGGCCCAGGACGCGGGCCAGGTAGGGAAAGGTCATCAGCGGCAAGGCATAGGTGCAAACCTGGACCCCATAAAGGGCAACAATATTCTGGACCAGGCCGCGGCGGAGGAGTTTTCCAGGATTCCAAACCACGTTGAGAGACCATCCAAGCCGTAGCGGAATCTGGCAGTTACCAGAAGGTAACGGCCTCTTTTCTACCGTACAGATACGCTTAACAAAAATCAATAGTGACTTAACACTAGTTCGAGACTCCGAAGCAGACTAGAAAGAGCATTTAGACGGCACCGGTCTCAAAGGGAAGGATAGCCGCGACGGAAGCCTTGTCTGGCCCATCCACTAACTGGGATGCAAAATGGTGCTTGTGAGCCGCACGTGTTCGCTCACCAGCCGGTCAGAAAAATAGGCTTTCCATGCCGCAATGGGATCCTCCGCAGACTTAAAGCCCGTCGTTTCATGAATGTAGACGGTAACCCAGAGGGTCTGGAGTGTCCGCCTGAGAACCGAAAGAAACCGTAAATCCATCCACTAGGATCTTCAAAGGTGTGGAAAAACTCTGGACGAAGGGCACGGCTTTACCGGCTGCGGAAAAAGGTCGGATCTTGCAGGAAAGCATGCCCCAGGGGCTTAAGAGGGTGTGTGAGAACTTCAATTCCAAACTCAGCCTGCCCCGGCCTGCCGTGGGTCCCGTAGGGACGGCTGAACTTAGCCCAGGACGTGTGGGTCCTGGGTTAACCGAAAAAGCTGGACTAGTCCCGCCAGGGACGGCTGAAACCTAGTCCCTGTGTTCAGCCGTCCCTCACGGGACTGGTCGGATTGCTTATATCTGCCCAGGACTGTCGTCCTGGGCTAAGTTCAAACGTCCCTTCGGAACTGGAGCAGAGTTCTCACACACGCTCTAAAGCCCTCATCAATCCGATTCTTGTACGGCACGGATGAAGCCGTGCCCTTCGTACAAAGCATTTTTCCGCGGCCTGTAAAGCCCACGATGATTCCTTGCGTTTGCGCCGGGGATAAATCCCCGGCCTACCCAAAACCGAGTTTTTCCGGAGCCTGTTCAGCTGTGCCGAACGAACCGCCGAAAATCAGGGCCTTTCAGCCCCTGCCCGGATCCCGTCGAGGCCCGGAGGGCCGCCCACTAAACTCAGCCCAACCCGGAAGGGCTGGGTTGGAATCCCCATCATGATCCTGCCCGCCCCGCTGCGCCCCGGCGTGCCGTGGGGCCTGCCGTGGGAGCGCCATAGGCGCGGCACCCATGTTGTCCTCAACCAATCTGCGGCGTGGAGACGCCGCGGATGTCAGCGGTTTTGTCCTGAGTCCGCAGGTCTCTCCTGGCTGACCATACAAGAGTTTCTTCTGAGAAATGATCTCTAACTGCCGGAAAAGGAATCTCTGGAACATTGCCTTTCGGTGATTCGTATGAGTGCATAGAGGACTTCTCATGCAAACACTGCGGCAGGATATCGCGTACGCGCTGCGACAGATGCGGCTGTCTCCTGTCTTTACGCTGACGA
>DASRRN010000121.1:0-12597 GCA_035695685.1 Acidobacteriaceae bacterium
TTCAGATCACGGAGACGCTTTGGAGGTGCGCCGAGGCGTTCGTTTGCGAGAATCCTGCGATCCAGAATTTCGTGCTCGTTCCTTAGTTGGTAGATGCTGTTGGCAAACCTGGCAAAAGCTGAGCATCCGGTTACGTACTGCCCTCGGATTAATATTGCAAGTCGGCTTTTCAGTAACTTGCCCGGCTAGGCCGAGCCCAAGACAGGATGCCTTACTCATGCAAATCTGGAGGAGGAGGCGCTGCCCCTAAAGAAAGCGTAGCTGTTCAAGACCTCCGGAGGCACTTCCGTTGGTGCCATTTTCGTCTGTCGCGATTTTCCCGCTGTTCAGACGGCTTCGGTGCTTTCTTCTGCGACATGGGTCTATTGCGACTCGAAATCAGGCCGAGAACTCCTCCATCGCCACACGAGATAAGGGAGGGCAACCAGAACAAACAGTAACAGCGCGTGGCCCGCGGCATCGGGCAACTGCCATGACGCGGGAAAGAACTGAATCCCTACTCTGCCAGTGTCCCCAGGGACCACAGGGGGCTGCACATCGACGGCACCAGTCCCCCCCAGAAGAGCCACAGCGAGCGAGCCCAGGATCACTGGCCAGACGGTCTGCAGCCGTTGCCGCCCGGCCAGTACGATCATCCCCCAGCCGCTCAAAAGCGGGGCGCTGTAATACAGCATCCGGCCCACGCCGAAATAGGCGATCGCGAAACCATGGACCGGAACGAAGGGCGTCCGCGATCCTTGCACAAACCACGTCCACCCCGACCACAGAATCAGCAGCGCGATGCCCCACCCGGCTACCAACCCGAGCACGGGACCGGCGCCGAGCACCGCCCACGGAGCCTGCGCCGTCCACGAACGCAGTTCCGGTCGCTCGATCATGGTGCGGGCCAGCTCATCCACCCGTCCTAGCCGAGTTAGCGCCAAGGTGGCTGCCTCTGCTGGATTCCGTCCGGCGCGCTCCTCTTCGGCGGTCAGATCCGCCCAGTGTTCGCGCAGTTCGGTCAGGTATCGACGCACATGCCGCGGCGCTACACCGGCACGTAGCAACCGCTCCCGCAGTTCATGCAACCACATCGCCATACTGTCCTCCCGCCAGGGTCTTTCGAATGGCTCCTGCCAAACTTATCCACTGCGCCGCTAGGCCCGCCAGCTTCCGAGATCCCGCCTTCGTCAGCGAGTAGTAGATCCGGCTCCGCCCAGCCACTGTCTTGCGTCGCGACTTCAATGCCCCAGTGCGCTCCAGCGCATGCAGCACTGGGTAGACCACTCCTTCGCCGACTACGATCACGGAATCGGTGCGCACGCGGATGGCCTGCACGATTTCATAACCGTACATCTCCGCGTCCTCAAGCAACCGCAGGATCAACAATTCCGGCACGCCATTCATGAAATTCGGGTTCGATTCCCGCGACATCATTACGTGGTCATAATACCTCGCGGTTCAAGGTATAGCAAGATCCAGAGGGTCATGGGCTGGGGGAAGTTACCGGAAACCCCGTTCAGGCAGCGCTGAACTATCTTGCAGGCCACGCGAAGCGCCATTCCCATCTCGCGATTTATAAAACGATTTCCTGGTTATATGGGCAGTAGGTATAGTCGTGCAGTGGCTCCGCGAGGAAGAGGATCATCCCGCCATGGCAAGATGCCCCCATATTGCACTCCCTATGCTTCTTTTATTCGGGTATTGCGGCTGGGCTCAAGCCCAGGCCGTGCCCGCGCAGTCTGACACTACCGCAGCGGGCATGGCTAAGATCACCCTCGGCCCATCTGTCGCACCGCTCTATGGCCCATGGAAGTTTACCGTCGGCGATTCGCCGATCGACCCAGCGACCCACGCGCCACTCTGGGCCCAGCCAAGCTTTGACGATTCCCAATGGGAGACAGTCGACCTGACACCGAAAGGAGCCCACGATCCGCTAGGGGGGTTTTCCGACTACGTGAAGGGCTGGACGGCGCGCGGGCATGCCGGGTTTTCCGGCTACGCATGGTATCGCATTCGGGTGCAGGTGGCGGCCCAGCCCGGCGAAAAGTTGGCTCTGGCAGGCCCATCCTATGTAGACGATGCCTACGAACTCTACAGTGATGGAATCCTGATCGGCAGCTTCGGCAAATTTACCCGAAGCCAACCGACTTATTACTTTACCCAGCCCATGATGTACAACTTGCCGCAGGCGCCAGCTGCTGGTTCGCCTTTCCGCGTGTTGGCTTTTCGTTTCTGGATGGCCCCCAACACTCTGGTGAGCGAGGCGGACACAGGCGGCATGCACACCGCGCCGTTGCTGGGCGATGCCAGCGCTGTTTTGGCTCGATATCAGCTTCGTTGGCTGGAGCCTCTCCGTGCGCAAGCTGCCGGGACCCTCGAGGGGCTTCTCTTTCTAATATTGGCGGCCGTCGCCTTCAGCTTGACCCGCTTTGACCGTTCCGACCCTGTCTATGTGTGGATGGGCTCCGTCTTGCTGTTGCTGGCAGCCAACGCAATCCTCATCATTATCGCTACCTGGACACAAACCCTGAGCGCGGTCGCTGACCTTCTGCTACAAGATGGCATCCTATTCCCGCTTTTGCTGGGCGCTTGGGTCATGGTGTGGTGGGTCTGGTTCCGGCTGGAGCGCCCGGCGTGGGCGCCCCGGGCGGTTGCCTTGCTGACCGTCGGGTTCATGGTCTCGACGGTCATCGGCGAAAACCTCCTGTATCCCTTGATCTCCCTCTCGGTTGCGGACGTCTTCCATACCGTCTCCATTGGGGTGCGGTTCACACTGCTGATGTTGCTGATTCTGGTGGTGATCTTGGGAATTCGCCGCCAGGGCGCCGAGGGCTGGCTTGTCCTTCCAGCCGTGGTGCTGCTCATGATCTCGCTATTTACAACCGAGCTGTTGCTGCTGCACATAAGGATGAACTGGTTTCCCTTCGGGCTGCGCTTCAGCCTCACCCAGGTGGCGAACTTGCTGCTGACAGTGGTGCTGTTTGTGCTGCTGCTGCGCCGTCTGTTGCTCTCGGTGCGCCAACAGCGCCTCCTGGCTCTGGATGTGAAGCAGGCACAGGAGGTGCAGCGGGTTATTTTGCCGCAAGCGCGTACTACGGTTCCAGGACTGGTGATCGAGAGCGAGTACCGGCCGGCGACGGAAGTAGGCGGAGACTTCTTTCAGATCATTCCCCACGCCGGCGACGGGAGCCTGCTGATCATAGCCGGCGATGTGACAGGCAAGGGACTAAAAGCGGGCATGCTGGTGGCATTGCTGGTGGGCGCCATCCGCAGCACAGCGGAGCTGAACGGTGATCCGCTATTTATTCTCGAAGCGTTGAACCGGCGGCTCATGGGGCGGGGCGAGGCGCATGCCACTTGCCTGGCGCTGCGCATTGCTGCTGATGGCAAGGTGATACTGGCCAATGCGGGGCACATGCCACCCTATTTGAACGGCGAGCCCATAGGGGTAGAGGGTGCCCTGCCGCTGGGGATGACGGAGAAGGCTGATTTTTCCACTATGCGCTTCCAACTGGCGGAGGGGGACCGTCTGGTGATGGTGTCGGACGGAATTGCTGAGGCTACCGGCCCGGACGGGCAATTATTCGGCTTCGAGCGGGTGCACGAATTGGTACGGACGGCGAGGTCCGCCACTGAGGTGGCCAGCACCGCGCAGAGTTTTGGGCAGGAGGACGACATCAGCGTAATCACGGTGACCCGGGTCGCTGTGTTGGAGCCCGCACTGGCATAGACACACTTCCCAAAAACTCAGGCCACAGGCACGAATCTGGCAGCTTGCAGTTGTATCCATGGATAGCGAAAGTAATCTCAACCCCGCAAGAGTCGCGTCTAGCCTCTCCGCTTCTCAAGTTGGAACGCCTGTGGGATAGCACACAGAAGGTGTGCGTGTGAGCGAGCAACGATGCGTTCCACGGCAGGCGAGCACGATGGTAAGCCACGCGACGATCCGACAAGAGCCTGCGAAGTCGGATTTTCGGTAACTTCCCAGCCGGGGGGAAGCATCGGCGAGTTACCGAAAATCCCGTTTTCAGGGAACTTGTTAGGAATCAAGTGGATCGAATGCAGCCTCCTGTGTCTGACGTCATAAAATCCGGAGTCAGTTTGGTGCCTTAACAGACGAGAAGAAAAACTGTGATTCCGATTTTGAGATAATCGTGCAATGTCCGCGCTAAACGCCGCCTTTATTGGTCCATGGATATTCTTTTCGGTGCTCATTAGCGGTCTTGGACAGACTCCTACATCTAGATCTGGGCATTCCAAATCGGAATGGGAGCTTTCAGATGCCCCCATCAAGCCGTTGGTGGAAGGACGGATAGTGGCGTCGCTTATCGATGCTCATAAGGATGAATATCAGCAGGATGAACAAGATGAAATAAAGCCAGTTGCATTACGTTCCACAGTTAAATTCGTTCGGCTCGACGGGCGAGGGCGAATCGGGATTGAGGTCAAGAGTGTGCCACCATGGTGTGGTGCGACGGGCAATTGCGAAGTTTGGATCTTCGACAGTAAGACTGGCGACCTGCTCGTGCATGGTGATGGATGGGATTATGTCTTTCGACACACGACGCATCACGGGGTCTTCGACTTTTAGGCTGGAATTCGCCCCAACTCCGTTGGCAAGAGAGAGCCGACAAGCGGAGTAGCTTCGATCGGAGTGAACACTACTAAGCAGGATTCCGATGCGGTGCGCTAGGATGTCCTCGATAGCAGCCAACTCTTGCTGTTTGTTCACGTGCGGCCGATAGGGTCGCCACGCCTATCGGAATCTATAGTCGTACAAGCTGGCCCGCTTACGGCTGGTACCCCTCCGTCTGCCACTGAACGAACAATGAGAGCTGAGCCGCCGTCCAATAGGGTCCGCCGGGGGGCATGGAAGGCGGCTCACCACCGTGCGGCGACAGTGTCGCGAACACACTATCAGCGTTGCTGGGATTCGACATGTATGTGTAATCGTCCAACTCGACGCCGAACGACTCCATGTGAGAGATGTCGATGGCGCGAAACATTGGTTTGATATCGACTTCAAAAGAAACTTTCGGCATACGTCCTCCTCACAATTTCTACGACGTCTTAGAGTAAATCCCATCTTAGAGTTAATTTTGATCTGCCTCTATAAAAGGGCCGACGAAAGCCGATAGCGGCCGCACCCATCTCGAATCGGGCATAGGCGCCGAGGGCTCATCGAACAGTAGATTCCCTCAGCCCGGTGCGGTCAGGCCAGGCAAGTTACCGAGAACCCCGTTTTTCAGGGTCTTTGCCGGCCCTTCATGAGTCGTGACCGAGCAGATCACGACAAGGGCGCGCCTCAGCGCGACTTTATGACATTAATTTGGAGGCTGGTTTTGAGGTTCACGTTAACGGGGATCCGGTTTTTTAGATACGGTTCGAAGATCCAGCCTTGCACCTGCTGTTCCACTCGAGATTTGATCTCCAGTGTGGGGGCACCCTCAGTAGTCGCTCTAGTCACGGTCCCATCCGTGGCAATTTGGAGTTGCAGCTGAATAGTGAAAGCTCCTTGCACCTTTTCGTCGACCAACATCTGATCAAGAGGACATAAGATGCAACGGGGACCCTTAGGAGCCTTACCCCCTAAGGGTCCCGGCGATACGATGGCCGGTACAGCACCTTCAGCGGAGACAGGCTTGGTGGTCGGTAGCACTTCCACGCATTCCAATTGCCCCTCGAGAGAACAAATTGAAGAGTTTGTCGCTGCCCATGTTGGCCTCAATTTGGGATTAGGTGGAAAATAGGCTACCCTCGTTTCCGCAACGAAGATGTTGGCAATTGACCCGTTTGCAGAAAGGCATCCGCTGGTGGTGCAAGCGACGCACATTTCCATTTTGCAGGCGGAGAGGTCGTTCGATGAGTGATCCCACTGAATTCCGTTTGACGAGAACAGCGCGACCGGCACAGCATAACCGCCGCCAGGCTTGTCCTTGTGGATGACCTCAGTTCCAACCGCCCAATATCGGTTCTGTACGCGGAGGAAACTGTAAAGAGTGGCGTTCGGAATGCTGACTACCTTCCAGGACTTACCTGCATCCTCCGTAACTAAGAAGGATTGAGGTTCATACTGGGCTGCCCCTTGTTTGAGCATCACTGCCATGTGCATGGCATCGAGAGCGACAAGCGAGAAAGTGTATGGAAACGTTCTTAATTCATCTGGAGCTTCAGGACCCGGCAGAACCGCAGTCCAGTTTGCCCCTCCGTCAGCCGTAAACTGCAATGATTCCGGCGTCCTGATCAGGCCATGCTGCTTGTCTGCAAAAGACACCTGCAATATGGTTGAATCGCTAGCAGGATGACGTGTCCAGGTTACGCCAGAATCGTCCGTTGTTAGAAGAAGGCCACCCGTTCCGGCCGCATAACCAAACTGGTCATTGGCAAATCCGACATTCAACAATAAGCCACCGCCCGGCGTTTGGCGTCTCACCTCCCAGTGCGCACCACCATCTGAGGATACGGCCAAGCCCTCGCCGACTCCACACGCCCACAACGAGGAACCGATACCTGTGATCCCCAGGACCCTGAACGGCAGATTTTGCTGTTGCCAACTGGAGCGGTTACTCCCTTTTGGCTGCGAAACTGCGCTAAGAGGGCAAGCTCCTAGACAGATCAGAACTAAACTCACGCATAAGAGGTTTCCAGTCTTGATGCTTCGTAACGAAGAGCGGACATGTGTCATGGTGTCCCAAAAAGCTTAGCAAAAACGATCATTAGATGACTTTACGGATCGGACAAAAGTGTCCTCGGTGGGCAGAAAGATCATGGTGGTGCTTCGAGCGGTCTCGCGGGAATCTTCGGTGTCCTGCCTGATAAGTCGCATTTCAGCAAGTTCCCCCCACCGGGCGCCCTAACGAAGTATAAAGTCCGCGTTAATTATGGTCTTCACTTCTACTGGATGGCCATTCACCTCAAACGGCTTGTACCTCCATGTCTTCACTGCATCGACTGAAGCTTGTTGCAACATCGCTGGCCCTTGGCTGACGCAAAGATCTTCCACCTTTCCGGAGTCCGAGATCTTTGCTTCGAGTACAACACGCCCTTCGATATGAGCCCGCTTCGCATCCGTGGGGTATTTGGGATCTTTCCCTCCGATTCTGTTTCTGGCCATTACCCCAGCCGATACAGCTACCCATTTGTGCGGGGTTTTGGGCGGCGGCCCGCTCTCAGTAGAACAAGCAATCGAAGGCGACATTGCAGCGGAGGTCGAATCGGAACTCTGGGCCGAAACTACCACCGAAGCAGCTGTCAAAGCCAGAACCGAAAGAAGCAATGGTCGAATCATTTTCAGGAGTCTAACGCAGCACTCGCAATTCTTTAGGAAAAATTTCGTCCTCTTGAGTCCCGCAGGCCCGGTGCAGAGGCTGCGCACAATCTTCAATTTAGCGAGAGCTTGTTTGCTTGTTCCAGCTTAGCGCCAGCAGCACTTTTTTTCCCTAAGGCCATCAGAACTTGAGCATGGAAGTTCAGCAGCCCTTTCAACACCCTGGTGTACTCTGCATTCAATGACTGGCCTTCGGGACCACTCAGAGCATTGCGTTCGTGTGCTTCGGCCTTCTCCAGATCCTGATCTGCTCCTGTCAGATCACCAGCTAAGGCTTTCGCCTGTCCTCGCACGCTATATGCGGCGCTGGAACCGGATCCATCGTCATGTCCAAACAACACGACGGCCACAGCTTTGTCGCCAACCGTCACTGCATCTTGGGTCTTTTTCCCTTGAATCAGGGCGGTCGTGTAGTAGACGTAAGCTGCGCGTCTCGTGATGAAATGTGATTGCGGAGCAAATCCGTCAGCTTCATCCGCAATCTTCTTGCAGGCTGCAATTGTTTCTGTCGGATCGCCCCGTTTGCTAACGAGGGTTCTGCAGTCTCCGTCAAGTGCCATGTAGCTCTGCGATATGCTTTCGTCTGGTCCAGGATCAGCCGTGACACTGACGGTCTGTGCCTGGAACAACGGGCAAAGTCCAATACCTAGGCAGATCAAGACAGCTGACGTTCTCATTCGGCAATTGTAGCCACGCTCGGCCAAGCTATCCGGAAATGATCGAACTGCTTGAAAAGTCGGGTTTTCCATTAACTTCCCCCGGCTGAGGGCGCAGAACGAGCGATTTACTCAAAACCCCGTTTGTTGGGACTGATCGCGACTCGATCCAAGTAATTTACGATGCGTTCCAGAACTTTTGGTGATCGCCATGCAGCCAGGAACTCTACATTTCATTTCAGGCGGCCTTGCGGCTGGCAAAACGACTTTGGCGCGAAACCTTGCCGCCGAGCATCATGCCGTTTTCTTTTGTGAAGACGTTTGGCTTTCGAGACGGGAGTTGTGGGGACACGGGAGTTGTGGGGAGTTGTGGGGACTGGGTAGCTTAACCCCCATCCTAAATTCAGTCAAACAACCATAACCGATCGGTAATAAGTAAGCATCCGGATCGAGGCGAAATTCCACACTCCTCGCCGAGTTTCGATTGGACGGCTGGGCACCTCAGGCGCGTCGTGGCATTCTTTATTGGGTAACCCCACCGAATGGGGCTGGCGAAGAAGCGAGGGATGGGGAGCAGTTACCTGCTTCCCACCTTCATTTCTACACGTTGTATTTCTTCCAAGAGAGCGTCGTATTCGTTAACAATGGCGCGCTGAAATCCACCCTCGCTCCAGCGCAACGGATCGCCGGCATCATCTCCTATTGGGGGATGGAGATGTTGTTTCCTGCGCTTCTCGATGAGTTCAATCACATCATTGACGGTCATAGCAACCTCCTGTCTGACGTTGATGCTGCTGCCACGATTGAATCTTCGCCTACCCTATAGGTCGTAATAAAGGAAGAATTCGTAGGGCACGGGGCGAAGGTTGACCGGAGCCAGTTCGCGCTCTCGCTTGTAGCGGATCCAAGTCTCAATCAAATCTTTGGTGAACACATCGCCCTGCAACAGAAACTCGTAATCTTCTTCCAAAGCGTCTAGAACTTCGCCAAGTGAGCCTGGTGTGCTCTTGATCTTTGCTGCTTCAGACGGCTCCAGTTCATACAAGTCTTTATCCAATGGATCTCCAGGGTCAATGCGATTCTGTATGCCATCGAGTCCGGCCAACAGGAGAGCAGGAAAGCACAGGTAGGGATTGGCGGAAGGATCGGGGCAACGGAATTCGATGCGCTTTGCCTTCGGGCTGGTGGAGTAGACGGGGATCCGGCACGCAGCCGAGCGGTTGCGCTGTGAGTAGGCCAGATTCACCGGAGCCTCGTAGCCCGGTACCAGCCGACGATACGAGTTTGTGGTGGGGGCAGCGAACGCCAATAGCGCCGGTGCATGTTTGAGAAGTCCGCCAATGTAGTATTTGGCGGTCTGGCTTAACAGAGCGTAGCCGTTGGAATCGTAGAAGACATTTTCCTCGCCTTTCCAAAGGCTTTGATGGACGTGCATGCCGGAGCCATTGTCGCCGAAGAGCGGTTTGGGCATGAATGTGGCCGTCATGCCATGTTTTTTGGCGATCATGCGAATGATGTACTTGTAGTACAACAAATTGTCGGCCATCCTGGTGAGCGGGCCGAAGCGCATGTCGATCTCACACTGGCCGGCGGTGCCTACCTCGTGATGATGCACTTCGACTTTCACTCCCAATTCCTGGAGAGCCAGCATGATTTCGGATCGGACGTCCTGCAGTTGGTCTGATGGCGGCACCGGGAAGTAGCCTTCCTTGTGTCGCAGTTTGTAACCAAGGTTTGGGCCATCTTCTCGCCCTGTATTCCAAATGCCCTCGTTGGAGTCGACGAAATAGTAACCGCTACGCGCCGTCTGGTCGTAGCGGACGTCGCTGAAGATGTAAAACTCCGCCTCGGGTCCCCAATAGCTCATATCAGCAATACCTGTGCTCTTCAGGTAGAGTTCCGCATTGCGTGCCACGTGGCGTGGATCGCGACTGTAAGCCTTTCGGCTGATCGGGTCGTACACCTCGCAAATCAGGTTCAGTGTGGGAATGGAGAGCACCGGGTCCACAACGGCGGTTTCGGCGTCCGGAATCAGAAGCATGTCGCTCTCATGGATCTGCTGGAATCCGCGAATGCTCGAACCATCGAAGCCGATCCCATCGCTGAACAAGTCGTCTTCGAGATCTTCTACGGGAATTGAAAAGTGTTGCCACATTCCCGGGAGATCAATAAACCTGAGGTCAACGATCTTGACGCCGGAATTCTTGGCCAGTGCTCTAACCTCGGCGGGAGTACGTGGCATGCTGCTCACTCCTTTCAATTGTCGTTGTGATATTGATTCTTGATGCGGAGAAAACCATCGGAGGCGAAGGAATGATCTCACTGCTCAGAGTCATTCTCTTTGCGACCAGAAATTATACTGCCGTGTTCCAAGGGAACCTATAAAGGTTTCAAAAAAAATTACAGAAGGTGGCGGCACAACCTCTTTGAAAACAGCTGCTGCATCTCCGTGCGGCTTGGACATTCGGTAGGCCCCGCCCGTAGGGAGACATCCGTTTAAAGTCAACCGCCATTCGAATTATCGGGAACGGGGCCGGTGGAAACGCCGGGGAATTGCGACGCCTGCCTGAGAAGTGAAGCGAGCAGCACCGCGAGGGCCTGGCGGATATCCTCCTCTGCGATCGGCCGCTTCTCTTCCGCGGCCTTTTTTACGACTTGCCAGACGTAAGAATCACAAAAGACCATCGACCACTCGGCTGGTATCAAGGCAGCTTGCACGTGACCGTCGCGTTGCACGCACGAAGGTGCAGCAAGATTGTCCGCGAAACGAATCTGCTCCGCAACCGGGGAACACCCCAACTGATCGAGCAAGGAGGATTCAACCTGCTCCAGAAGCTTCCGCGCCGCCGCTAGATAATTCTCGGGAACGGTTTCCAGGAGTATGATATCGGCGTGGTCTGTGCCGATGTGTTGCCCAACCAATGGGTCGTGGGAATTTCTCGCCCGCGCGTATGCGATGCTTGCGGCGCGGGCTAGATCACGATCAATGTCCTCCAGGCGTGGCCGGCTGGGAGCCATGCGAGCGTAGTATCGATATCTCGCCAAATAGGCAAGCTCGGCCTCTGATCCTTGAAAATGTTCATATTGATAGAGAAGATCTTCTTCAAGCGCAGAGAGCCCTCGCGCCCGTGCCAGTGAGGCATACCACTTGAATGCTTTGTGCAGGTACCAGTCGCGCGTCTTATACAGACGGTCTTTGCCGGTATTCTCACCGAAGATATTGAAGCTCAGTTGGTCGAACATCTCGATGTAGTCGTCTCGCTGCTGTGCGATTAGTTCAGACCACTGCAGGTTGGCCGATTCTAGGTATTCATCCAGCGAGCCCTCAGGAAAATAGGCGAAGTGGGGAGAGTAGCCGCCATCATGATGAATGTTTCCCCGGACAAACCCGGGCTTCATAGCTATCAGAAAGAAGTGAAACCCGTGGACGACCGCAGTCCGCTTGTCGCGGAGTTGCACCTGGGGGAGCTCTTGCGCATCCTTTCCAAACAACAGCGGATAGAGTTTGTATTTGTGCAGCTCTTGCGTCAGGTTCCGCTCCAGTTCTGACTTGAAGCCGGAAAGATGGCCAATCTCAGGAGGCAAAAAGATCCGCCAATCCAGATCGCGTATGTAGTCCCAATCCACGTGCCCCCAGCGGCTAACGCTCAGGCCCATGCTTCCGTATGGAGAAATTGGCGTTTTTCCCACATATTCCAAAAGATGTGGGCTCCCACGAGCGTAAGAACGAAGAGCCTCATCTACAACATGGCGGACCAGAGGAATCAGCTCAACGTCTTGCGACCCTCCGAATCGTTCCTTAGGCAACAGAAAAGGTTCCACGCTAACAAGGTTGCGATGTACGGCGATGAAAGGTTGAAAGCGCAAACCCTGAAAGGACAAGCTCTCTGCTGTGTTTGGGAAAACCAATTCTAGTGTTTTGAGAAGAATGGGATTTCGAGAGAGAGCAGCGCGCACAGTTTCCAGCACAATTGATCCGTTGCGTTTCGCGGACGGTTGGCGCGTAACCATATCTTTCCTGACGAGCGGATAAAACCGGGATAAACCGGGACATCCATGACGAACTAACCCCCATCGTTCTGCGCTGCATGTCCGAATGGAAATTTGCGCGGCAACGCCACCATGAGGGCCCTCTCGTCCCGGATCAAACAACCCTACATTAAGCTTCTTTAATATTCCCGCATGAGATTGCCGTGCCCTCGACCCTCTGCACATATCGAGCGCAAGTTACTTTTGAGCCTTACTCTAATCCCCAAAAAATGCATCCTGCCACTTACATCAAGCTGGGAAAGGGCCTATCTTTTAGAGTAGACGATATCGGCAGGCAGCAGCTTCTCACGCAACCGCAGCCTGGCCGGCAGTTGCCGGTAGTCTCGGCCTAAGCGCGAGCGAAGGATAGCTTCACCGCTATCCGGTATCACACCCGATCCCTGTCACAAATTCCCTCATACCAGGCTTGTCCGACTCCCAATCCCCAGAAAACCGAGGAAAAGACTACCTATGCCCAAAAACACTGCCTGCCCCGGCGTGCCGTGGGTCAGCGATCCCATCACCGACCAGGAAATGGCCTTTGCTCACCTGGTCTTGTCCGGAACCATGAATGACCGCCGCGCCGCAGAAGCGGTCGGTCTC
>DASRRN010000122.1:0-21111 GCA_035695685.1 Acidobacteriaceae bacterium
TGCCGTTCTCGACCACTGCGGTATCGCCGGTTACGAACCAGCCATCGCGGAAGGCGTCGCGCGTCGCGTCGGGTCTGGCCCAGTACTCGGCGAACACCGCTGGACCGCGGACCTCGATTCCCCCCGGTGTCCCCGGGGCAACTGGATCGCCATGCTCTGCCGCAAGCCGAACCTCGACGCCCGGTAGCGGCGTTCCTACGCTTCCCGGCACGCGTTCCCCCCGCAGGGGGTTCGACAGGGCCATGCCAATCTCCGTCATACCGTAGCGCTCCAGCAGCGTGTGGCCGCTGATTTGTTTCCACCGTTGTAGCGTGCTCACCGGTAGCGCGGCCGAACCGGACACCATCAAACGCAAGCTAGCGCACGCCCGGCTTAGCTTCGCACGCAGTTCTGGCGAAGCGGCTTCCCAGGCCGCGATCAGCTTGGTGTAAATCGTCGGCACAGCCATAAACAGAGTGATTCCACCACCGGCGATCCGGTCCCACACGACATTTGCATCGAAGCGAGGCAGCATCTCGCAGGCGGCGCTCGACCATAGCGCACAACCCACAACGTTGATGATTCCGTGCACGTGGTGCAGCGGCAGACACAGCAAGATGCGATCGTTCGCCGACCATTCCCACGCTTCCACCAGGCACCTGGTTTGCGCAGAAATATTGGCGTGGGTGGTGACCACGCCCTTAGGCCAGTTGGTGGTGCCGCTGGTGTAGAGAATCATGGCCCGCCGATCGCTGGAGATCTCCGGCAGGTCAGCCAGCGGAGAAAGCGCAAGCGGATCATAGGAAAAGGCGCGCACTCCGCAGTTGGCGGCAATTGGCTGCATAAGGTGAGCCGCTGGAGCATCGAATACCAGTGTCGACGTCTGCGCATCGCCGATCAGGTATTCCAGCTCAGGGCGCGTGGAGTTGAGCGGGAGGGGGACGGCAACGCCCCCCGCCCGCCAAATGCCCCACTGCGTCGCCACCCAAGGAAAACCTGGCGTCAGCAAAAAGCCCACTCGCGCTTGCTGCAAGTCATCCTGGCCGGCCAGCAGCGTCGCTGCTACCCGTGAAGACGCATCCAGCAGATCGTTGTAGGTAAACGTCCCCTGCGCGTCAATGACAGCTGTGCGGGCCCCGTGGGATTGGGCATGAGCAATGAGAGGAAGACGACTGGTGCGGCTCATCACACGCAGACTGTACGGCGTTTCCAGCGGCTTTGTCCAACCATCCGTTATCGCCTGCGAACGAGAACCAGCAGGGCGGCAAGCGCCGCAGTCTTGTGATCCTTGGTCCAGGGTGGACCGATAGAACTTCCGAGTTTTGCTACATTGTCTTCCACCTGGCTGGCCGCATTCCCAAAGGCTGCGTTCGCTCGCTCATCAAGTTCCCGCATTCGGATTGCCGTGACCGGAATGTGCAGATTTGCGCAAGCTTGGCTGGCGGCGTGGCGGAAGAATTCGCCCTCCGCGGTATGAATCAGAGGATGCGCGGCGAGAATTTTCGCCAGAGGGGGCAGCGTGCGGCCTGAGGCCAACAAGACAGCGGCACCCACGATCCGATAATGTCGTCCGGCTAATTCCTTGACCACCACAGCCATTGCCTTTGCAGCCAGCCGAGACGAGACCTCCGCGCAGTGCGCCAGGTGCTTCTCCTGGTCCGGGAGTGCGAGGCCAGCTGCGAAATGATAAGGCTGTATGGCTCCAGGCATTTCCGGGTCCGCGGTGACGATGCGCCTCCGATCCAATATTTCCACCGAGTTCGCGTCTCCGGCGACGGCGACCAGCACTCCCCAACCGGAATGCATTTGGACGCCGAACGCTGCTCGCTTCATGACTACTTCAGTGTGACCTGCGGTGAATGCTTCATCAAGTCGGTCAGCTTGTCATGCGGGAGCGCATCCACGGTATGGCCATCGACACCGGTCATGGTTTCGGCGCCCACCATGGCATTGACAATCGCTTCTTCTGTAGCTTCTACGGTGGCTTGAAACAAGGGGCTGATACGTTCATTCGAAACCGTGAGCACAGAGTTGGGACCGGGTTCTTTGCCGGCGCCACGGTTGGCGGTAGAAAAGGCGATGAAAATGTCGCCGGAAGAATTTCCAGAACTGGACCCGGTGCGGGCGAGCCCCATCGTTGCCCGGCGTGCGAGCCGCTTCAATTGCGTAGGTAAGAGCGGCGCGTCGGTGGCGACAACAATAATGATCGACCCAACATCGCCCCTCACCTCCGGTTCCAGCATCGCCTTGCTGGAGGCAGCGGGGATCAGCTTACCGATAGGCACGCCGGCGATGGTAAGTTGAGGACGCCGGCCACAGTTACATTGCACCAGCACTCCAACGGTGTAGCCGCCGGCGTCGGA
Organism: Acidobacteriaceae bacterium; assembly: GCA_035695685.1. GTDB lineage: Bacteria > Acidobacteriota > Terriglobia > Terriglobales > Acidobacteriaceae > PALSA-350. The sequence goes on from DASRRN010000122.1 coordinate 2,343, forward strand.
CGCGAGCACGCGAGAGGCGGTTCCGTCCCCGCCCTTGAACCCATAGCAGACCATGCCGGTACCGCCCCCGACATTGCCCTCAGGAACGGGACCATCCTTCGCGGTGTCGAGTGCGGAGAAAACATCCGCTTGCTGAACATGGAATCCGTTGATGTCGTTCAGATACCCGTCCCAGGTTTCGGCAACCACCGGCAGCGACCACGGCTGCTGTGCAAGCCGCCCGCTCTTCACTGACCAGGCGATGATGGAGTCGCGCACCAGTCCGACCGAGTGGGTATTGGTAATCGCCAGAGGGCCTTCGAGAAAGCCAGACTCTTCCACCCACGTGGTGCCGGTCATTTCGCCGTTTCCGTTTTGCGAGAACCATCCGGCGTAAACGGGATCGGCATCGGCGCGGCCACGAGGAAAGATCACGGTCACGCCAGTGCGGACCGGACCCTGGCCAACCACCAGCTTGCCCTCGCCGCGGATCAAGGTTGTATCGCCTACTTCCACTCCCTTGACATCCGTGATTGCATCCAGCGGACCCGGCGTGCCGTCGAACGGTACACCAAGTGCCCGGGCGCGGGGCGCCGATTGGGCAAGTCCGGTTGTGCAAACCACGAACAGTGGTAAAAGCAGGCGAAAATTCATGCGCGAAGTCTAACACGGGGTTGATTGCTTGCTGCGGAGGATCTGTCTTGAGCATTTCCGCAACTTCCTCGTAACCGTTCTCCTTCGCTATCTCATAGAGCGTCCTGCCTTGCGGCGAGCGAATCCTGGCATCGGCTCCACAGTTCAGCAGGAATCGGACCATATTTGGTAGATCTTCGCGTTACCGCAAACGCCAGTGGAGTGTGCCAGCCTTCCGCGTAAAGCGGGTAGAGAGGATAGTCCTGGAAGGAGTCGCTGTTGCTGTTACAGACCGACCGGCTATCAATACGATCTTTCGGGCCCCATCGACAAAAGGGTTCAGGTTTGTGGTATCCCACATCTCGCGAAAAACGAGCGAGATGCCCCGAATTTCCTGCACGCAGACCTGCACGCAGACCTGGACAAGACAGCGTGTGCGCCTTTCTTTAAGGAAAGGCGCATGCAGTTCGCGGACCCGCTAAGCTGTACAGAAAATCGGGAATGTGGGGCACCCATCGTTCGCGGAAAGGATAGAGTTCCCATCGGCTACGTCGTCAAAGGGGATTGATCAATGAGTACGAAAAGGCGCCAAGACGTTCGGGGGGCTTCGCCCCGTCTTTTTCGGCCCAGGTACGCTTTGGCGAACCTGGGGCACCCGTCCCATAAGCGCTAACTTGTTTGGAATGTTTTTCTTCAAAACTCCCACAAAATCGTCATCCTGAGAGCCTGTGACTTTTAGATCTTTCGTGCTTGCCGCATATCCAACTAGCTGTATTGCAAGCTCCCCAACAAAATCGTCATCCTGAGAGCCTGTGACTTTTTCGATCTTCTGGTGTTTTTTGCCCCCGACCAGATGTTTTTCAGTCCCCTGCAGAAAGGCGTCATCCTGAGCGAAGCGCCTCGCAGATCTATCGCATAAGAGAGGGTTTTATGCGCGGAGTCGAAGGACCCCGGCGATGCTTGTTGGCAGATGCTCTTCCGAGCTTTCCAGCCACAAACTACAGGCCAAATCAATAAAGTCACAACCTCTGAGCGAAGCGCCTCGCAGATCTATTGCATAACAGAGGGTTTTATGGCGCGGAGTCGAAGAGCCTGTCCCGAGCATGGCCGAGGGAACCCCGGCGATGCTTGTTGGCAGATGCTCTTCGGAGCTTTCCGGCCACAGACTACAAGGGAAATTAAAAAAGTCACAGCCTCCGACCGGAGCGTACCCGGATTTCCTGCCTCGCTGCATTGGACACGACCACGTGTGCGGCTTCATTAAGGAAAGCCGCAGGAAGTTCACCAACGCCACCGACTTCTACAGGAAATCCGGGGTAACGAAGTGGAGGGACCTGCTGTTCAACCTTGTGTTTGCAGCGAATGCTTTCCGCCGTAAACGAAGTTTTTCCTTCGCGGCTCAGAGCCTTACTTTCCGTAGTCGTTACGAACGACTGTCCCGCCTTTCATGACGAATCGAACATGTTCCAGTTGCTTGATATCGTCCAGCGGGTTCTCATCCACGGCGATCACGTCAGCAAATTTGCCTGGCTCGATTGCGCCAATTTGATCGCCCCATCCCATCAAGTCTGCAGCGCTGATAGTTGCGGCTTGAATTGCCTGCAGAGGCGACATGCCGTAGCGCGTCATCCACTCGAACTCGATCGCCTGGGTGCCGTGCGGAAAAGAACCAGCGTCGGTGCCAAATGCAATCTTCACTCCCGCGGCCAGGGCCTTCTTGAAGCTGACCTCGTGGATAGCGAGCCGGCTTGTTTTTCCTCCAGACATCGCGAGATCCCCCTTCTCCAGCGCACAACAGTAAACATAGAGTGTGGGAACGAGATAAATTCCCTTGGCCACCATCTTGCGAATCGCGTCATCGTCGAGTTGAATGCCATGCTCGATAGAGGCGACACCCGCGTCAATGCAGTAGTGGAGTCCCGGCCCATCGTAAGCGTGGCATGCGACTTTGAGGCCCTTCAAGCGTGCTTCATCTACAATGGCCTGCACCTCTTCCAGGCTGAAGTCCGCGACACTCACTTCTTTGCCGTCGGGCAAAAAACTGTAGCGATCCGTTCCGTAAATCTTGATCAGGTCAGCCCCGTAGTTGAATTGCTCGCGAACGGCCTTGCGCGCTTCTGACGGACTGTCGATGGTTTGGACGCCGATGGGCACAGTGACTTCCGGCGAATAGCCCTCGAGACCGTAACCGCCGGTGGTAGAAATTCCTCGGGTGGCTACCTTCAGGCGCGGGCCGGGAATGAGCCCCTGGTTGATCGCGTTGCGCACATCAACATCGCTGTACATGGCGCCTTCGGTTTCGACGTCGCGCATGCTTGTGAAGCCGGCCTCGAGGTCGCGCTTCACGTTCAGGGTGGCGAGAATGGTTCTGTATTGCCAGGATTGTTTCAGCAAAATGTCGTCATAGTGCGAGTTGTCCGTATCCGTGAGCAGGATGTGGGTATGGCAATCGATCAGTCCAGGCAGGACAGTAGCACGGGTCAGATCTACTGTGGCGGAGCCTGCGGGAATCAGGACTCCACCGTTGGCTACGACCCGCTCAATACGATCGCCCCGAATCACGATCACCTGATCGCTCAGCATCTTTCCCGAGCGCACATCCAGCAGCTTTCCGGCATGCACGTAGGTTGCGGCTGGTAAATCTGCCGCCCCTGCAACGGGGGCGGCCATGGCTACAGCCAAAAAGGTGAGCGCTCCCACGAAAAAAAGACGCACGTTTCCTACCTCCTGAAGATTCTCGAGGCTGTTTCTCAGTTGTTCTGCGATCCGTAAACCCGGAAGCGCGTCCAATAGGTTCCGTTGTCCCAGTTGATACGGTTGCCATTCGCGGTGACCGTTCCCCCAATATTGGTCCCATTCCAGTTGGTCGTCAGGGTGCGCTTTCCGTTCATCTGGCCGCTTCCATTGCTACCTTGTTCGTTGCTCAACTGTAGGTTGTTGCCCCGTTGCCGGATGTTGCAGGACTGGGAGCGATTTCCTTGCGCATACCACGTACCGGTCAGATTGAGCCGATTATGGCCGCCTCCGCCGCCGCCGGAATTACATCTGGCCCAAAATGTGCCGTTCGACCAGTTGATTTGGTTGCCGTCCTGGCTGAGCGTGCCGCTCACGAATTGCCATCCCGGGGCGACGATACCGGACTGTCCCTGGAACTGTCCCGGCGAAGTATCGCCGTTTTCATTGGTTAAGGTAAGAAAAGCTCCGTTATTGCTGATCGAGGCATGCTTTGTGGGGTCTCCCTGGGCACACCACGCGCCCATAAAGGCGCCTGACTGAGGCTGGTTTGGCGGAAACTGAGCAACGGCATTCTTCAGGCTAAGTGGTAGGCAGATGGCGGCCACAAACAAAAGCGCCGCAGTGTTGCCGCGTCTGGCATGAGTCACAGGTCTTCTCCCTCTCGAGGAATTGATCCTCCGAGACTACTGGGAAAGTGGCCCGCAGAACAGAAGATTTCGGAGTGCTCATGGGCATGGGGCCCACCCAAGGTGATGAAAACAGCCCTCTGTCCAACCGCTCTCTCTCCATGGAAGCTTCGCCCTTCCCTTTGTCATCCCGACCGCAGCGAACCCGGATTTCCTGCTTCGCTGCGCTGGCGTAGTGGAGGGATCTGCAGTTCCGTGGACCTTTCATGGAAACGTTGTTTTTCGAGAGAGCGAAGCGAATTGGACCTGCTGTTTCTCTTTCAAAACGCGATCAACCCGCGCCTGCCCTATCTTTGGTGCAGTTACGAGATTCAGCATCGGCAGTCTAATCCGCAGGGGCTCCGTGTAGGGGACCTCGCCTTTGGCGGGAAGGACTATTACCATTATTAAAGAGCCCTCATCTATTAGATAGAGAGTGCTCACGTTGAACCCCGGGGGAAGGAAGGTATGCAATGACTCTCAAACCGACGGACATGCTGGAGATTCAATCGGCAATCGACGCGTACGAGAGGAAGTTCCCGCGCCGTCCGGCGCCCTCGGCGGAAGTGGCGCTGGCTTGGCGACTGGGTAAGCGGGAATGGGCGAAGCGGCAAGCGGCGGAGCGTACTGTGCCGCAGGGGGATTCTGACCGCCCACGGGGAAGCAGGGGGAAACCCGATTCAGTACTTACGCAGCAGGAGTGCAACCGATTGATGTGGGCCTGGGACCAATTCCGGCTCAGCTGGCTTACCGGGGGTTCTTCCGAGGATGCCCCGGCGGAGTTGCTCCCCTGGGTAAGAAAAGTTTTAGTCGTCGGCTGGTGGGGTGTGGTCGCCGTTGTGGTCGCGTCAGTCTTTTTCTTTGGCGCCATTGTCGGTGGTTTCAAGTGACCGGCAAGCAGGTTTTGTGGCGATCAGGCTGCGCGCTTGTTTTCGCCCTGACCTTGCTTGGCGCACTTTATGCACAACGCCCCTTCCGGCAATACCCTTCGGTCGAATATGGCGAATCTGTGCCTTTGCCCCACGACTGGCGTCGGCCGGCGGAATGGGCTTTCGCGCGGTTGATGTATCCCCCCGGCCCGCTGGACGGCTACTATCCCAGATTTCAGGGCGACTGGCGGCAGGGACTCTCTCTTTGGACCCAGGATTACCCTCGCGCGGACCGTGCGTTCGCGCAGGCGGTGAGGCGTTTGACCCGGGTCGACGCGCGCTCAGTAGAACAGGCCGTCAACCTGGACGATGGGGATGAGATTTACAACTGGCCCTGGCTCTATGCCGTCCAGGTCGGGGAATGGGGCCTGACGGAGCCCCAGGCGAAGAAGCTTCGCGACTATCTGCTCCGCGGGGGATTCTTCATGGCCGACGATTTCCATGGATCGGAAGAACAAGCGTATTTCGAGAAGACCATGAAGGTGGTGTTTCCAGAGCGCCCAATCGTGGATATCCCGAATGACGATCCCATCTTCCACACCGTCTTCGATCTGGACGATCGCTACCGCATCACGGGCGCCGAGCACCTGGATACGGGTTACAAAAAAGACGGGCGGGTTGCGCGCTGGCAGGGCATCTACGACGACAAAGGGCGGATCATGGTCGCCATCTCCCTGAATTCAGATATCGGTGATTCCTGGGAGTGGTCAGACAGGCCCCAGTATCCGCTGAAGTTCTCCGACCTCGGAATGCGGCTAGGTGTGAACTACGTCGTTTACGCTATGACCCACTAAAACCGATCGAAACTTCAAAGATACTTCTGCGGGTTACTTTAAACGGTTACTACAATTTGCCCTTCTGTTACTCAAGAACCATAGCTTATTTCTGTGGAACCGCTATGCTCATCAACAAGCGGCGATTCTCCGCGGGACATTTCATCGATTCTTTCGGGGGAGGGATTCGATGAAGTGGAACGTGGAGAGTTGCCGTTAGTACTTTGGTAAGTACTCTCAGAGTCTGTGCTTTATCTCTGGCCTTGCTCTCTCCATAGGCCACCCGCCGGTTGAATTCCACAGATTGATTCTCAGCACCGCGTGGCAGGTGATCCGGGGTAGCGGAGTGGAGAGATTTGCGTTTTCCCTTGGTTCTCACACAGACTCTTAGGCCCCTGAAGCACGTCTCTCTTTCCCTGAAGGGTATGGGCTTCACAGGCTGCGGAAAAACCGAATTCATTTGAAGGGGACGGCCTTCAGGCCGTTCGTAAGTGATTGAAAATCTGTTCGGCTTTAGCCGCTGCGGGGACGGGTTTCGCCCCCTGTTCGACCTTTTTCCGCAGCCTGTTCAGCCCGTACATACAGAAACAAAAACGCGAAACGCCCTTCCAGGTATTTATCGTTTTTCGATAAATTATCCTTGACGAACCGACGCCCCATAGATATCGTTTTTCGATAAGGAGCGCCGAATGCTAAATGGTAGAGATCGGCTGATACAGACTTCCCGGTTGGTCGTGCGCGCCGCTGTGGTGACCAATCGATTGTTCTTCTTGGCAGTGACCCTGGGACTGCTTCTATCGTGGATCTTTCCCGCACAGTTCGCTGCGCTTCTCATCCAGCCACATCCTGCGACTGAAACGCGGTCGGAGATGACCGGCCTGCGCTGGTTAATGTTGCTCGGCATCGCAATGTCTGTGGCCATCGATCGGCTATTCGTGGCGTTGTCTCAAATCATCGCCAGCGCGCGTGCAGGTGATCCGTTTATTTCTGCGAACGCTCGCAGGCTTCAAACCATCGGCTGGGCACTTCTAGCGCTACAGTTGCTCGACATCCCCGGTGCAATCCTAGAGAGAGTCTTCCCCAGCCTGGGTTCAGGTACATCCAGCGTCCCTTTCTCTCCTGGAGGGTGGATAGCGGTACTTATGGTTTTTGTGCTCAGTCGCGTCTTCGCGGTTGGCTCAGCCATGCGTGATGAGTTAGAGGGAACAGTCTAAGCCATGCCCATCGCTGTGAGGCTGGACGAGATGTTAGAGCGCCGGCGTATGTCACTCACCGAGCTGTCCGAGGCTGTCAATATTACTCTCGCTAACCTGTCGATCCTGAAGACCGGGAAGGCGAGGGCGGTCCGCTTTTCCACACTGGAAGCAATTTGCGAAACACTGGCTTGTCAGCCAGGCGACATCCTCGTCCTAAGCCATGACAGCGAAGACTAGAAACTCCACACTACTCCTGAAGTCTCAAATACAACCACCAAGGAGATTTCCATGACCTTCAGCCCGATAGCAATCTTCCAACGTGCCGACAAATACGAGAACGTCCGACCAATCAACATTTACCTCTTGCGACTCCTCTACGTTCTGATGTTCTTCGTCCTCGGCAAGGAGACATGGACGCACATCCTGACTCACCAAGGACCCTGGGAACCAATCGATGCTGTTGCCTGGTGCGTCTGGACGGCCTTCGCTACCTTGGCCGGCTTGGGAATCATCCGCCCTTTGAAAATGCTCCCAATCGTTCTGCTGGAGATCTTCTACAAAGTATTCTGGCTTGTCCTCGTGGCTTATCCACTCTGGTCACGAGGGGTCTTGGTAGGCTCACCGGCAGAAAAGATTACCTCAGAGTTCTTGTGGGTGTTATTGCCGATCGCTGCCGTGCCCTGGGGATACGCGTTCGTGAACTACATCTTCGACCCAAGACAGCGTCTTCATCAAGTCTGAGCGCTGCTGTTGCAGACGCGGATTGATTCCTAGGCACGCTCAGCGACTTCCACGGATGCCCGGCGAAAAGCCTCGCCAGTATCAGCGGCGTTTAGTCCCTAAAGTACGTCTTTCTTTCCCGGAAGGGTACGGGCTTCAGCCCGTACATACAGGAAACAAAACGATGGGCTTTTAGCCCCTGAGGTACACTTTTCACAACCTCAAGACAATAGCATTGGATCCGGGCAAGTGGAAAGCGCACCCGTCGGTTGAGGATAGAACGATTGCCTCTGGGACCAGCCCCATCGAGGCCCGGAGGTCCGCCCCACTCGTAGCGCGGGTTGTGGAATATGGATTCGCCCTAAACACAACTTAAATCACTTCAGACATATTTTGTTTCGGACGGCATGCTGTTATTTTGTGAACTTACGTCAGGGCAATTCACTCATTGAGCCGTTTTACCTGATCTTTGCCATAGCCCAAGTGGCCGGGAAGCTAACGACTTTACGTCCATGTGGAACGCGGTCAATCTTCGTGTCCGGGCCTCAAGCGGCCCTTCCGGCGCTTTGATCGGGAGCAAAACAAGTGTGAGGAGTATGACCAGTCAGTCCACAGAGGAAGATCGGACAAAACCTGGCCCACAGGTTTCTGCAGCAGCTAAAGCAGCAACGGCATCAAGCGTCCGGTTCGTGCTCGCGACCCTGATCTCTTTAAATCTCCTGAACTACATTGACAGAAACCTGCTGCCAGGCGCTCAACCACTGTTGCAAAAGGCATTGGGGCTCACCGATTCCAGCATCGGCGCGGTGAGCTCCTCGTTTTTTTTAGCATACATGTTTGCAGCGCCTCTGCTGGGGTGGATGGGCGACAGATTCTCCCGACGCCGTCTGGTTTTGCTTTCCGTCACGTGGTGGAGCTGTGCGCTCGGACTCGCGGCCTTTAACACGAACATCGCCTGGTTTGCGAAGGTATATTCGATGGTGGGCGTAGGGGAGGCAGCCTTCGGCGTCTATGCGGTTACGCTCCTCTCAGATTACTTTCCTGGTGCGGACCGCAGCTGGGCACTCAGCCTGTTTTTCCTTGCAATCACCGCTGGCCGCGCTCTCGGTTATCCCATTGGAGGCTGGCTGGCTGAGGCTTTCGGCTGGCAAGCTCCGTTTCGTGTCTGTGCGCTGGCGGGTTTGTTGCTGATGTTGATCGCAGCTCGGGCCCTGGGTGAACCCGAAAGGCAACGGGATGCCACTGGCACCACTGGCGCAACGCGTCTGTCGTCTCTTCGAATGCTGTGGAACAGGGCCTATCTCTTCGCCGTCCTCGGGTTGGCGATGCAGAGCTTCGCCCTCAGTGGATTGTCGATCTGGTTGCCGACCTATCTGCATCGATTTGCCGGATACTCCGTCACCCATGCGGCCACGTTTGTAGGAGCGGTGACTCTTGTGGGGGGACTGGGCGGCACATGGCTGGGCGGCCTATTGGGGGAGCGATTGTTCCGTCGCGAACGCCGAGCTTTGTATTGGCTGTCCGCGGCAAGCCTGTTTTTGGCCGCTCCATTTGTCGCCGCCATCCTCCTTCAGTCCCCACAAATGGTCTCGGGCGGCGTCATCGGCAGCCAGTTCTTTCTCGCCCTCAATCTAGGACCCCTCAACACCGCAATCTTGAATTCTGTTCCTGCCTCGGTGCGATCTACCGCGGTCGCGGCAGCCTTGTTCCTGGTTCATGCGCTTGGGGATGCGCTGTCGCCACTGCTGATCGGTTTGGTCTCGGATTCCTTTGGCCTGCGTATCGGGATATCCATCACTCTTGTCAGTCTGCTTGCAGGCGGTCTGCTGCTGGTTGCCGGCGCGGAGGGGGCGTCGGTTAGCCCGTTGGTTCCTTGCCACACAGCGGATAAAACAGATGATCCAGGAGAAGAGCGCCTTTGATTCGCTGCGTTCCATCAGGGCGAAGCGGGGTTCTAGGGGTCTTATAGGTTTTATTTATCAACCTATACGTTTTTCGATTGGACACGGCGGCAACGTCGCTCTAATCTCTGCCCTAAGCACTACGCCAGCCATCCAGTAAAAACCAAGTTTCCGTGGTCACTGGGCAAATTCCCAGGTTCGGGCTCACTGTCTCTAAAAATAGGGCCAACACGCATCTTCAAGATGAGGACCGATGAACTGTCTCAGTATTCGTATATCTGGAATCATGCTGGCTTTGCTGTTGGTTGTTGCTCTTACCAGCGCCAACGCGCAGCTCACAGGCGGAACTCTAACCGGTACGATTACTGACCCCCAGGGGGCGGCCATTCCAAGCGCATCGGTAAAGGCAACCAACACTGCAACAGGTGTCAGCACAACCGTGGCCACCAACCAGGACGGTATCTATCACGTCGTCAACCTTCTGCCTGGACCTTATGAGCTTGTAGTCACTGTCTCTGGTTTTACCACCGGCATTAGGAAGAACATCGCGCTCGAGGTTGGGCAGGTGCAGACCATCAACTTCGGACTGACCGTCTCCAGCAGCTTCCAGACGGTGGAAGTACTCGCTGAAAGTGCATCCGTCGATCTAGCGTCGGCCTCGCTGAGCTATGAGGTCACCGGTACAACCATGCGTGAGATGCCTCTGAATGGCCGCGACTTTACATCCCTGGCCGCGTTGCAGCCCGGCGTGGCGCAGATCGGCGCACAGGTTTCGCAGACCATGCGCGCGGGGTTCGGTGTGCGGCTGAGCATCTCCGGTGCACGCCCTTCTACAAACAACTTTCTCTTCGACGGTGTGGGCATCAACGATTCCGGCAACAATACGCCTGGCAGCGTTCTTGGAGTCACGCTCGGCGTCGATGCCGTGGATCAGTTTCAGCTGATCTCCGGGACCGTCTCAGCGGAGTATGGACGCTCCGCCGGCGGTGTGCTGAATGCCATTACACGCTCAGGCACGAATAAGCTGCACGGTACGGCCTTTTACTTTGGGCGAAACAGCGCACTCGACGCCCGTAACTTTTTCGACCTGACCAGCCAGCCGAAACCTGAGTATCGCCGACATCAATATGGCGGCTCTATAGGCGGTCCAATCATAAAAGACCGCACCTTCTTCTTTGGCGACTATGAAGGCGTCAATCAACTGCAGGGGATAACAACAACCAATTTCGTTCCCACTAACGCTCAACGCGCCACCGCGGTGGCGAATATTGCGCCGGTCCTCGCACTCTATCCAGTTAGTAATGTTCCCGGCAACGCTAATGAATTCGTCGATGTTTTGAAAAACACCGGCAACGAACGTTACCTGCTCGGTAAGGTGAACCATAAGCTGACCGAGAAAGACAGTCTGGCGGGCAGCTACTTCTATGACACCGGCAATCTGTTGTCACCCGACGCTTTCAATAACGAGGTGTTGCAGGGCACGTCGCACCGTCAGTCCACGAGTTTGGAGTGGACGCGCACCATCTCGCCCGCACTGCTGAATATCGGCCGTTTCGGCTTTGCCCGCACCGTCATGACCTCGGGCCTGGTGACACAGGTTCTGAACCCGGCCATCGAAAACACCGGCCTGGGCTTCGTCCCCGGCAAAACGGTTGGCGGCATCACCGTGAGCGGACTTACGGCTCTTGCAGCCGGTCCGGGTGCGCAGGACTACAGCTACGCGAACTATAACTCGTTCCAGGGATACGACAGTCTTTACTGGAACAAGGGCATCCATGCGGTAAAAGTTGGGGCCAATATCGAGAGAATGCAATACAACAGCAGCCAACCGAATCTTGGAGGCGGATCCTTTACTTATCCCAACGTGTCAGCCTTCATGGGCGACAACCAGGCGACCAATTTCTCCGCTTTGCTGCTGGGAACGAATGACGAGCGCGGCCTGCGTCAAACGCTCATCGGTCTGTACATTCAGGACGACGTCAAGTTGAACAAGAGGCTGACGGCGAATGTCGGCCTGCGCTATGAATTCACCACGATTCCCACTGAGGCGCATAACCTGATTGCCCTGCTACCCAGCCTCACCTCACCTACTGTGCGCACCGGCGGACCCATCATGGATTCGAACGGCACGCTGAAGAACTTTGAACCGCGCATCGGTTTCTCGTATGATCCTCGAGGCGATGGCAAGACCGTCATCCATGCAGGCTACGCCATCTACGACAACCTGCCGCTGCCGTATCTGTTTGATACGCCGCTGATGCGGTCCATACCGTATAACGTACAGGGTGTTCTCAACTCCGGGGCCGCCGTCAATCTCTCCGGTACCTTCCCAAACCAGGCCTACAGCCTCATCAGTGGCGGCGCCGCCAATCAGCTTCGCACTACCTATGTGGACGTACATCCGCCGCGCAGCTACACCATGCAATGGAACGTCAACGTGCAGCGGCAGTTTCTTGGCAATGTACTGACTGTCGGTTATGACGGCTCACGTGGCGTACACCTGGTTCAGGTCGAACGCAACATGAACACCGTGCAGCCAACTCTGGTCAACGGAGTTTATACCTTCCCCAACTGCCCAACCAAAACCAGCGCTTACGGCACCTGCACACAGGACAAGTTGAACCCGAATTTCGCCACCGTCAATACCACAGACACATGGAACGCGGACGCCACGTATGCGGGCGGACACGTCAGCTTAACGCGGACCTTGAACCATGGTCTGCAGATACAGGGATCGTATGCTTTTGCGAAGAGCCTGGATGACTCGTCTTCTACTTCCTCGGTGACAGCCGGAACCGGTTACCCTAACGCGATCGGCAACCCGGATCCACTGTTCCCGTGGATCAACCGCGGCTACTCTGACTTTGATATCCGCCACAACCTCACCATCAGTGGCGTGTACGAAATTCCCGGACTGAAGGACAGTATGCGTCCGGTCCGCCTGGCAACCAGTGGATGGGAACTCGGCACTATCTTCAAGGCGCAGACCGGCGTGCCGATGACTCCAGTGCTCAACAACGATAATGCATACCTCGGTGCGGATACGACCGCGTTGGCGCTTGGTGAACGTCCAAACTGGGCCAGCGGTAGCCATTGTTCCGCTACCAATCCAGGCAACGTAGCCAAGTACATCAACCTGGGCTGCTTCAGCGTGCCCCTGCCCAACACCCTGGGTAATGTACGCCGCAATGCTCTCTCCGCGCCCGGATTCCAGGATATGGACTTCTCCATTATCCGCAACGACAAGCTGGGCGAGCGGGTGACCAGCCAGTTCCGTCTGGAGATGTTCAACTTCCTGAACCATCCGAACTTCAATGCTCCTTCAACCACCGCTTTTACCGGCCAGACGACAAAAACATCGCAGGTTACAGGCGGCGGAACCTATGGCCTGACAACACCCGCTACTTTCGGAATTATCACATCCACCATTCAGAACCTGGGACGACAGATTCAGTTTGGTCTGAAGCTGACCTTCTAGGCGCGCGGCAGGCAGATCTTCATGGGCAATACATCATTGAGCAATCCGGGGGAGCCAGGTATCAACGTGAAAACGATCAAAACATGCACTGCAATTTTCATGGCATCCATGCTGACAATTTCGCAGCCGGCAATGGCGCGAGACGGCGAGCAGAAGTTCGACGTGATGGAAGCAAACATCGGCCAGATCCACGCGGCGATGATGGAAGGCAAACTGAGCGCGCATGAACTGGTGCAGGATTACCTGGATCGCATCCATGCTTATAACCCGGTAATCAATTGTGTGATCACGACCAACAAGCAGGCCCTGACAGAGGCAGACAAGCTCGATGCCGAATTTAAGGCGACGGGAAAGTTCATCGGTTCCCTGCATGGCGTTCCAGTGCTGATCAAGGACCAGGTGGACGTGGCTAACATGCCGACCACATTGGGCAGCGTCCTGTTCAAGGATTACGTACCGCCGCTGGATTCGGTTGTGGTCGGTAAGCTGCGCAAGGCGGGTGCGGTGATTCTGGGCAAAGCCACGCTCGGAGAGTTCGGGGGCGGCGACTCCTTCGGGTCGCTCTTTGGCGTGACCCACAATCCGTACGATCTAGAGCGGACGGTAGGCGGTTCGTCGGGCGGTCCCGGTGCATGCGTCTCGTCCAACTTCTCGACCATTGCTGTCGGAGAGGAGGGATTTGCGTCGATCCGGAGGCCTTCCGCCTGGAACAGTATCGTGGGCATGCGGCCAACGCCGGGATTGGTGAGCCGGACCGGCATCTACGCCGGGTGGCCGGAGAAGACCGGTCAGCTTGGCCCGATGGCTCGCACGGTTACCGATCTGGCAATCATGCTGGATGTGATGGTGGGCTACGACTCGGCAGACCCGATGACTTCGCTAGGGGTGGGGAAAATCCCAACGGTGAGCTATACAACGTTTCTCAAAAAAGACGGACTCAAGGGTGCCCGCATCGGCATCATTCGTGAGGTCATGGGCGACAAGACCGAACCCAACACAGATGACTTCAGGAAAGTCGATGCGGTCTTCGATAAGGCGGTCGAAGAGCTTAAGGTAGCGGGCGCCATCCTGGTCGATCCACTGCCAGTACTTCACATTGAGGAGGCGCAGGCATTGCGCGCATCGGTTCCCGGCGAAGCGGAGCTTAGCTTCGAGAACTGGGTGAAGCGCAACCCGCACACGCCGTATCACACCCTCGAAGACGTGAAAAAGAACCCCGACGTGGTGAAGATCATTCCGCTGCCCAAGGAGAAGAACTGGGCGCGTCCGGCCCCGCCGCCCGATCCGATGAAGTACTACAAGTTTGTGGTGGCGCGCGATAACCTGGCGTACGCAGTCTGGAACATGATGGCCGAGTATCATCTGGACGCGATTGTCTTCAAGACAGTGGAACACCAGCCGACGTTGATCAAGGATGGCCTCAACCCGCCTTACTACAACCAGCGCGGCACAACATCGCTGAACACGTTCCTGATCCATGCTGCCGCGATGAGCGTGCCCGCCGGCTTCACGACAGATCACCTTCCGGTGGGGATCACTTTCTTCGGCAGGCCCTTTTCAGAGCCGGCGCTGCTGAGACTTGCATACTCCTACGAGCAGGCAACCCATCACCGCATCCCGCCAAAAACCACGCCCGCGTTGACGAAGGAAAAAAGAGCCGCAGAAACCACAGCACCGGCAACCATTCCGGCAACGGAAACTGCTCTCGCGCCACGCTCTCCATCGCCGCCGGACCAACAGGGCATGCACTTTGCCGGGTTTGTTCGCTAGTTAAGAAAGACTTCCCATCTACGCTTCAAGGAGAACGACTGTGATGGCAACGGAGAGACGACTCATGCGGTTCCTGGGCTGCCTGATGGTATCGGCGGTTACCGTGGCGTTCGCGCCTGGATCATTGTGGGCACAGCAGGGCCAGTTCCATATCGAGGAATCCTCGATCACCGACATTCAGAATGCGATACGCACTGGAAAGACGACCTGCGAACAGGTTGTGCAGGCCTATCTCGACCGGGCCAAGGCCTACAACGGTGTCTGCACCGCACTCCTTACCAAGGATGGGGCGCCGATTCCTCCCGCAAACGGCATGATGCGAGCGGGCTCGGTGCTTGCATATCCCACCAAAACGGTTGCCGCCTCAACTGTGTTTCCCAGCCTCGATCAGTACCAGGGAGCACCCCTTGAATTTGGCCGGATGGAGACGTCCATATCGGACCCGAGCGTGAAACTGCAGTACGGCTTGCGAGTCGGTATTCCCGAAGCGGGGCAGCTGGACGCACTGGAGACGCTGAACATCCGGGGCGAGCGGTCGATCACCTGTAAGGGCGACTTCGATCGTGAGCCGTCCGCCGGACCGCTGCCAGCGGGGGCCCCGGCCCCTTGCGAAGAGTTTCGCAAACAGCCGGATGCCTTGGAACGCGCCGCCGAATTGGACCGGCAATATGGGCGCAATCCCGATTTGGTGAAGATGCCCATGTACTGCTCGGTCTTCTCTCTCAAGAACTGGTACGACGCCAAAGACATGCGAGGCACAGGCGGTAACGACGTGAACTTTGCGATGGACGTGCCCAAGGCCGATTCCCCCGATGTCGCAGAGCTGCGGAGCAAGGGCGCTATCATCTACGCGGTGGCCACGGCCAGCAACGTTATGGGAGCATCCGCTGCCGGTTCCGAGAAAGCGAAGGCGGTGTTTCCCGTTACTGACCTTCAGTATGGGCCTTGGGGAGGTCAAGCGTGCAATCCTTACGACACGGCACGCGTTCCGCGGGGAACGAGCAATGGATCCGGCGTCTCCGTGTCGGCGAATCTGGCGACCTGCTCGATCTGCGAGCAGACCTACGCGTCCTGCAAGGGCCCGGCGTCCAGAAACAACGTGGTGAATCTCCTGACCACCAAGGGAATACTCGAGGAGGGCGGCATCACCAGTACGAACGCAGGGGATCGCGCCGGAATCCACTGCAAGTCCGTGAAGGATGCGGCGCTGGTGCTTGATGCAATAAAGGGCTTCAAGCCGGAGGATAGCTTTACTGCGATCCCGAAGGGACTGATTCCGCAGAAGCCGTATGCGAGCTTCGTGGTGCCCGCATCGGTGGTCCCGGATAATCCGCTGAAGGGCATGCGCATCGGCATCGCTCGCGAGTTCATGGTGAAACAGACGAAAAACGACGCGGCGATCAGCGATCAGATCGACCATGAAATCAAGACGGTGCTGCGTGACAAACTGGGCGCGGAACTGGTGGAGTCGGTAGACCCGATGTATCCCGACGATCCAACGGTGCCCAACATGACCTACACCTTCCAGGATGCGATGGCGGAGATTCTGCCGCACAACGTGCCTGAATACTTCTTTAAAAAGACGAAGACCGGCGAACTGGAATTCGCGGTTCACGGCTGGGACGTGCGCACGCTCGATTATGACCTTGCCCTGGAACTCCACAAGGCTCCACTCTCGGACAAGATCAATCTTCGCAGCCTGGCGGATTCCGGGTTCACAAACCCATCGAACCTGCTGGACACCGATGAATATCTGGCCGCCCGCGGTGACGCCCGGGTGAAGGACTGGGCAAGCTGGGTCGCCAATGCGAATTTCAAGACCGACGAGGAACGCGCGCGGGGCCTGAATGCGGTAGGCAAGACGGACGCGCGACCCAATCCGAATGCGATCAGCTATCTGGAAATGCAGTCGGTGATGCGGATGATCATCTTGAAGGTCATGTACGAGAACAAAATCGACGTCTTTGTGAACCCTGAGCAGACAACTCCACCCTACTTGTTAGGCGGGGCGCCCGAGCCTGAAGTGAACAACCGGTCTTCTGCCAGTTGCTGCCAGATATTCACTGCCCTGATCGGAGGCCCGGAGGCGGATGTGCCGGCGGGCTACACCAGCATCACCTACGACCCGAAATATGTGTTGAGCGCGGACAAGACGAAGTACATCGCCGTCACCGGGAGCGTCGAGTCGAAACTGCCGCATCCCATGCCGATCAGCCTCATGGTCTGGTCCGGACCTGGAAGCGACGCGGATGTCATCAAAGTGGCGTCGGCCTATGAGGCGGCTACCCACCACCGGGTACCACCGCCCGCGTTCGGACCCCCGCCCCTTCCTGCGCGGAGTTCGGGCCGTTGAGGCATGCGTTTCGGGAGATGGAATTTGTATAGGGTTGAGGCACGGTGCAGCACGTCGTCGGGGTGTGGAGTGAAAACGGAGAATCCTGTGCTCAGCCTATTTCCGGGCGAGGAAAGACTCTCGTTCCGCAACGGCAGCTACAGTTGGCCTCGATCTAACTGCGGCCTGAGACAGCTTCTTGTGGCTCATCAGGTTGAAGATCACGTCCTGCAGCGCTATCTTGAAGTTGCTGAGATTGGAGGACTCAAGAGCGGTGCGCCAGGCCGCTCCAAGATGCAAGGGCGGGATCGGTTCCTCAAACGCCACCATCTCGACACCGGGAAACGGCGCCAGGAGACGCCATTCGGTATTGAGCGCAACGCCAACGCCGGCCGCCACCAAGGCCTCCTGCGCACTCTGCCTGACTGGAGCCTCGATAAAATTCGGCTCGACCCCGTATGGCGATAGCAGGCTCTCCACCAGCTCCTGCGTTTTGTCGCAGTACTGCCGCCCCGTGACAATGATTGGCTGCGAAGCAAAATCACGCACAGAGATGCTGCCTCTTTTGGCGAATCTCGAACCTTCCGGCACAACCGCGTAGATACGCTGTTTCGTGATCAGCTGAAATGTGATACCGGGCACCTCAACACGTCTCACCATCAGCAATACATCCACGCGGTTCTCCTGCAACGCTTGGAGCTGTTCAATGGGTGAAAGACTACAGAGGTCAACGCGGACATTCGGTGAAATTTCTTTGAGCCGCCGAATGACCGCCGGCAAAATCACCTGTTCACCGGCCGGCGCGCAAACCACTCGCAAGGGCTGCTCCGAGGCCAATGAAGCCACGCTGTGCCTAAAGCGGCGGAGCTCGCTAAGAATACGATTACCGGTGGAGACCAGGTTGCGGCCTGCTTCAGTCAGTTCCACTCGACGGCGGTCTCGATCGAACAACTGCACGCCTATCGCAGATTCCATCGACTGAATCTGGAGAGTCAAAGTCGGCTGCGACATGTAGAGCAGCCGCGCAGCTTTGCCAAAGTGCAGCGTCTCCGCCAGCGTGAGGAAACACTCTAAATGTCTGATCTTCAGATCCATACAAGCCTCCGCAGCGCCGAGTGCCCATCGTCAAAGATAGATAGATTGGGGCCTGGAGCCGTCCTAGGCCTCAATTGCTTGATTGTGCTTGGGGTCTGATCTTCGCTGAGTTTAACGCAATTTTGAAAATTTGCAAGGAAATTTGGGTCCACGAATCTGTCCGATTTATGCCGTTCTGAAGCTTCCTGATCTTGAGCAGTCAGACCGATCAATCTTCAGGACCATTGCCGGCTTATGGACTGGGACGGGATTTGCCATGTGCCTATCGCCCGAGGATGGTCGCTCCTCTCATTGCCGAGTGACAGATTCGTCCACATCGGCAAAGCGGCAACGCGCGTGCGCACCCAAGAGGAATGGCCGATGATCCTTTTTACCAGAGGGCTCATTGCTGCACTTGGGAGCGCCGTTCGCGCAACAACCAATCACGCTGGTCGGCAGTGACCATCGAAATGGCCGCCAGCATCGAGATGGAGTGTTTTTAAAGTCGTAGTAGGTGGAATCGGAAGATTGAGGGCCGGGCCTTTTGGGATGGGACCGAAGAGGCCTACACGTAGAATCCTGA
>DASRRN010000123.1:0-4229 GCA_035695685.1 Acidobacteriaceae bacterium
GTGCCGCGCAAGTCCGCGGCAGAAGCGGCAAGCGCCCACCGATTACTTTTAATTCCCGCCTTTTCGCTGACCTCCTCAAACTTGCCATTGCCGAGGTTATGAAACAAGAACTTTCGGCCGCCGTTTTTTGCGTACTCAAAACTCTCCGGCATCACGCGCGTGGTATCCAAATGCCAGAGATCCAGCTTTTCAGGGTAGTACCCGCCAACGAACAGGTCGAGCCGCCCGTCGCCGTCATAGTCAAACCAGACGGCGCTGTTGCTATTGATCCAGGGAGGTAAGCCGGCAGCGTCGCTTACTCGTGTAAACCCATGGCCCTGATCGTTATGAAAAAGCTCGGGCTTTCCCCATTTGATGAGGAATAAGTCTTCGTAACCGTCATTGTCGTAGTCGCCCCAGACTGCTCCCATGGAAACTCCGGTTCCCGGCTGATTCACATCGGCCAGGCCCATCTGCGCAGCAACATCCTGGAAAGTTCCATCGTGCATGTTGCGGTACAGGTGATTCTGGCTGCCGATGGCGCTGTTAGTCGCGTATATATCAGGCCAGCCATCGCGGTCGAAATCGACGATGGAGACGGAAGCACCCATCGACGCAACCTCGGGCATGATGCCTTCCAGCTTGGCGTCGAAGGTCGGGGCCTGGTGGATAAAGTTCACTCCTGCCTGATGTGAGACCTCCTGCAGATGGAAGCCGTAGCGCGCTATCGCCTGGCCCTCATCCAACTTTGCCTGGGCTTCTTCGCGTCGCGCGGAAACCTGCCTTATGGCAAGTGGAGTGGCTAACATGCCTACAAACAAAACGGCCAGAACTATCCTCGCACTGAGGCTCGCTTTCATTGGGTTGGCGTGCTCCTCAGTGCCTGGTCGATCGGTTGCGCGGTCACGTAGCGGGTGTGGTAGTTCTGCCAGTCGTCTGGATGTTGACGGTACACCCACTCGCTCTCTAGTTTGCCCGGAGCCTGGTTGTATAGGGTTTTTGCGTGGTAGGGCAAGGGTTGAACGGTTCGAGACTCTGCGGTGTTGTAGTCTCCATCCTTGATCCAGCCGTCTCCGGCAATCACGTAATCCCGCACCCAGCCAGGTGGAGGCGGAGCCTGCTGGGCGAAATGCAAGGTAATCTCGTCGCCGGCATTCATGATCACATAGCGATCATCGATGCCGGCCAACAATGGGCGGACATCGCCGTAGCGGGTGTAGTAACCCTCGAGATCGCGCCAGACCTGGGTGCTGGCTGCGATCCGGTTGTAGTTGGGCAGTTCGGGAGAAGAAGCATTGGCCTGGCTGACTACGGAATAACCACGGTAATGAAGATCGGCCAGCGAAGGATCCAGGCTTGCGACCTTGAGTTGTGTTTCAGGCAAGCCCCGGGCCCACTCAATCTGGTCCCAATAGACTTCGAGGTTGGTTCGCAGGCGCAACTTATGGGGCGTGCCGGGCAGGAAGACATTCTCCAAATTGATGAGGCACGTTTTCTTACGGCCGGCCGGGAAGCCCAGGTTCGCCTCGGCGGTGTGCCATCCTCCGTGGCCGTCCGGAACTTCGAGGCTCAGAGGTTGGGCCTTCTGGTGATGCCCCTGGCTAATGGCGACGTTCACAGAGGAGTCTGTCGGATGTACCCACCCCTTGGCTATCAGCCAAAGTGGGCCACTCGCAGGCACATCGTCGCCCAGGTCTACCTCGACATAGTGATCGCGGGTAAGACCCTGGTATTGTCCGCGACCGAAGGTATCGAGATACTTGCCGTCGAGAGTGCTGACGGTCGCGGTTACGTCCGTGCCTTGATCATCCGTTGCTTTCGCAATGGCATGCGGAGGCGCGACGGTAGTGATGGCGAGCTTAGGCGCCGGCACCGCGAACCGCTCATCGGTGAAAATTTCGGTGCCGGCCGGATGGTCGACGACCATCAACTTCAGGTAGTCGTAATAGAAGGTTTCCCATAGTTCGCCGGTGAGCCGCAGATCGTAGTAGCCATCGTGGGGCGCGAGTTGATCGCGACCGATTTTGTACCACTCTTCCGTGGCTGCGATTCCGGGGGAACCCACAGAGTCGATTTGCAGGCCGATCGCCGAACCCCAGGGCACCGCGTCTTTCACGAAACTCATCTGCTTGCCGTTCCAGGCAAACAGGAATGGGCAGGAGCCCTTCAGACGTTGCTCGGTCAGCACTTCCTGGTCCGCCTTCAACGCGAACTCTGCGTTTTGCATGCCATTGGGCCAGAGGACGGTGACTACATCGGCACTGCTTTGCTCGCCCAGCCCGAAATGCAGTTGGGGTGAGGTAATTGCTTGCTTCTGCACCAGCAGGCCGGAGCGTAGTTCCATCTCCCCTCCAATACCGAAGGAGTTGATGCGCTGGTCGCCGGTAGCTACGCGGGCTCGGGGCCGGAGAATTTGCCAGTGGTAGTTCTTGCTTCCATGATTGAGCGCCTGTTGCGCTTCCCCGTTCGGGGAGAGGCCGAGCAAGTCCAGCCTTCCGTCGGCGTTGAGGTCGGCAACGTCAAATACGCGTGGAGAACCTGCAGGCGCTGGCAGGAGAGTGAATTTCCTGGCTCCGTTGTTTAACCAAACAAAGGCGCCGGGGGCATCGCCAGGATTGAGCGCTACGGGGAGCAATAAAAGGTCCACCGCTCCGTTGTTGTCGAGATCCGCGGCGTGCAGGCTTACTTCTGCCGCAAGGTGAGGGACGTTTCCCAGCGGGGCTACGTTCCACGTATCGTCGTTCCGCGCATCGTCGGCACGTGCGATCGCAACCAGCGCACCTGTCTGTTCCAGCGCCACCAGATCCAGCGTTCCTGAGGAGCTCACGTCAGCGACAGTCACTGCCTTTACCGGCGGCAGATTTGCAGGCAGCGGAAGCTCGTTAAACACGCCTCCTCGCTGGTTGTGGAAGAAGTGAAGGATGCCAGAGCCATCGATCATGGCTGCGTCGGGATTGCCATCGCCATCCAGGTCAACCCAGGCCAAACCGCGCAGGCCCGAGATGCCGTAAAACGGATGGATCGCGGTGAAGGTTCCATCACCATTGTTTCTCAAGACCAGCGGAGGTCCTTGGTGCGCGCCTAGCAGGATGTCCATATCCCCATCGGCCTCAACATCGACCGCCCAGGCGCCGGTGTAGGTGGCATGGAGCAATGCCGGAGGCAGCTTGGTTTGGGCGGTCACGTCTGTAAAGGATGTTGGGCTCTCCTGGCGGAAGAAGCGAACGCCGCCTTCCCCTGCCAGCACTAGGTCAGTTTTGAAGTCGTAATTGAAGTCGACGGGCAGGATGGACTCGGGTTGCAGCGGCGAATCTGAGGAGCCTCCGGGAAAAGGAACTTCTGCGCCAGTCGACAGCTTAACAGTGTGGCTGTTGCCTACGGCGATCGCCGGAGCTCCCGCGCCGCTAAGCGAGACAGCACCGATCCAGGTCCACGGGCTCCCTGACCCGGAACTTAGACCGGTCATTGCCTCGGCCTGAAAGTTGATCGCGGTGTCGGCGGGCGCCGGGGCAAAAGTTGGCGAGGGCAGCAGCAGGAACCGGGTGAAGGGCATGGCCTCGTTCCCTGCTGTTGGCTGTATCAGGTTGAGGCTTTGACGAAAGTCCGGTACGCGCATGAGAGAGTTGCGCAAGAATGCGATGCGTACGGCTGCTGATCGAGGATCGGGGCCAGCGGCGGCAGCTTGCAAAGCGGTCCACTGCTGTTGCACTTCCGGCGGCCAGGTTGGCGCGCGCGTGCTCAGTCGCGACACTACGGTGTGCAGGGTCTGCGCATCGCCCCGCTTTGCCGCTACTCGCCCGAGTTCCAGCAACGCGGCTGGATTGTCTGGTTGTGCGACGAGAATCTTTTCCAGCAGTTGTTGGAACTCGGCCTCTCCGTTGGCATCGCCCTGACGCTCAATTTCCTGGGCCAGCAAATACACGGCGCGCAGGTTACGCGGGCTGATCTGGACTGCTGTGCGGAGTTCGGTGATGGCCTGGGAGGGATTGCCTCGTTTACTTTCGAGCACACCTGATAAGTAGTGAAGCTGGCCGTTTTGCGGCGCCAGCTTTTGCGCTTGTCCTAAGCGCTGCGCTGATGCATCGAAGTTTCCCTGACGTAATGCGAGCAGGCCCCAGTTGGCCCAGCCGGCTGGTTCTCCTGGCGCCAGCTGGGTTGCTCGCTCGAGGGTGGTGTCGGCACGCACGTCGTCTCCTACCTGCAGCGCCGCCAAACCTACGTAGAAGGCTGTCACTTCGTCCAGATATGCC
>DASRRN010000124.1:0-13900 GCA_035695685.1 Acidobacteriaceae bacterium
GGATTGTCAGGCGGATTATCAGGCAACGCACTGCTGGCCCAGGACCAGAGCGCGCCACCCGCAACCGCTGCCCAGCCGCCTGCGGCATCTCCAGGGCAGCAGCCGGCTCATGTTCCCAACCCCCGGCACCAAGCAAAAAGGATGGCGAAACAACTCGGCCTCACGCCCGATCAGCAGTCAAAGATCGAGCCGATTCTTGCCGACCGGGCTCAGCAGATACAGAGCGTACGGTCCGATACGACGCTTGCCCAGAAGGATCGAAAGGCGAAGTTGCACGGGATTCGCCAGGATAGCGACAGCAAGATTGAGGCAGTCCTGAACGACACTCAGAAGCAACAGTACGAACAGATCAAGCAGAGCCGTAAGGCCAACCGGCGGCAACAGGCCGCCGCTCCCTCTAACAGCTAACGGTACGAAACTGTTATTGCGACGTAAACGTTGGGGCACTTCAGCATGGAGATTTCAGGCGGCCTGAGTGGGGCCAGTGACCAATCGCGGCGGTTTCGTCTGTGGGCCGATTACTTCGCCACTCAAGCCAAAACAAGGCTTGGTTGAGACCGGCATGGTTTCCAGAACGGAGCTGGCCTGGGCCAGACGCCACTCAGGGCGAGTGGGATTGAATCAACGCTTCGTCTCGAGTACCAATACGCACGATCCCACGATGACCAGTATCGCTGACAGTGCTGCGCCCGCGAGTGCCACATCCCCGGTCAGTGCGGGAGACGTGACGAACGGCCGGTAGACGGACTGAGGCAGCTGAAAGATTCCCCACGACAGAAGAACGACGGAATATAGTGCGCTGAGCGTGCCAACAATGAGAAACGGCCGGCGCGTGGCTCGCTGCATCGCATCCTCGCGCCGCCTGGCCTGAGCGCGACGCCAGATCATACCGGCCGGCGGAAGATCGAGCAGCCGTTCCGCCTTTGCAGCATCCTCCTGCAGCGACGAAGCAATCAACTCCGTTTGGGTGCATAGCGCGCAATCTCGCAGATGAGCGCGCAATGACGAGGTCCACAATCCGTTGCGGGTTGCTTCCATTACCTGCTGCTCCCTTTCACACTTCATGAACGGCTCTCTCCTTTCGTGCCAGCAACTCCGCCGCCCTCCGGCGCGCCCGAAGTAGCAAAATGCGAACACTCATCGATTGCAGCCCAGTGGACTTCGCGATTTCGCTATGCGTCATGCCTTCGACATAGGCTAACCAAAGCAACTGGCGCTCCCTGGGCTTGAGCTGCTGCATCAGATCGCGAACGTCGATCTGGGTATCCAGATCCCGTTCGAGGCCGGGTTCCGGAGGTTCGGACCATATTGTATCCTCGCCCTTGCGCCATCGGTCGCGGAGCAGATTGGTCGCGATGCGGAACAGGTAGGGCCTGGCCTCCGCGAGCTCTGCCTTTCCCAGTTGGGATGTCAGAAAGCGGCAGTAGGTCTCCTGTACAAGATCGTTTGCAATGTCCGGGCGCCCGGACACGCGTGCGATATATGCCCAGAGAGGTTTCGCGGTGGCCGCGTAGAGCGCGTGGAAGGTTTGCTCTTCCATCCCTGACGACTCCTCATTGCACCCAAGGCCAATTGCTGCCAGGCCAGGCATCATGCTGCCACCGCCCGTCTTACCGGCTCAAGAGACCAAAGGAGCGCGAGAGGAAGTATGAGACTGCTGCGGCCACGCCGAATCCGAGTCCCAGAGCGAGGGCGAGTGTTCCGAAGACGAGCGCCCCTTCGTCGCCGATGTTCCAGGCGTGGAGCCGCAACAATCCTCCACCAAGGAAGATGAACACAATGCCCGCCTGGACCCCTTTGAGAATCTGGTTGTAGGGCGTACTTCGATCGAACTCTATGCTCTTGATAAATTGGCTGCCTGCATCGCTCTGGGCATAACCCAAGAGGGAATTGGGAGAATCAAATCGTTGCAGTAGCCTGCTTTGGACATCTGCCTGGAGCTGGGCTACCTTGTAGCGGCGAATGGAAGAAAAAAGCGCCCACGAGACCCAGCTGATGGTTGAAAAGACCGAGATTACCGGTATAGTGTCCCCGCCCATGTTCATGCCTCCGTTTGCGAGCTTCACCCTATACAACGCTGCTGGAGCCGGATGGTTAACAGGTGATACGCAGATTCAGGACAAAAGGATCCCGGTTTTAGCATTCGGCGATTGGCAGTTGCCGGTGAGCTTTGGTACGCGGATCCCATAACTTAACGTCTGGTCCGAAGCAGCCCCGTTTCGTTTCGTCTCCTGTGTCTGGCGCAGCGGACGGTACGCTCCAAAGTAGAGTGATTTTGGAACGTTTCGGGTGTCCGGGGGTAGCCCTAAGCGAGCCTCTTCGCCCACCCTTGTGGGATTCTCGCGCGATCGCCTGTGCTGTAGTCTTTGCAGGTGATCGGAGCCCGATTGGATATTGCTCGCACGCTTAGACAATTGGGAGTCTCGTTGTCGGCTGTCCTGCTATCGAGCGTCCTCGCTTCCTGTAGTAACGCCTTTGTCTATAAAAATAACGGCATCATTCCGCGCGCGTTCTTTGGTATGACGGTACTCGATTCCGAACATGTGACTCCTCCACTTAACTATGGAACTACGAGGACATGGGACTCGTTTCCGATGCTTGACTGGGCGGAGATCAACTCCTCCTCGGGCGTTTACCAATTTCAATATCTGGATGCCTTCGTCCAATTGAATCAGGCGCGCGGCGCCGAAGTGATTTACACATTTGGAAGAACGCCCCGCTGGGCATCGTCGAAACCGGAAGCTCCCGGTCCCTACGGGCCGGGACAGTGTGCCCCGCCGGCCGACCTGCAGAACTGGGATAACTATGTAACTGCGATCGCTTCTCATGTCGGCCCGCGCATCACTTATTGGGAACTGTGGAACGAGCCACAGGATCCGAACTACTATTGCGGCGACATGCAAACGCTGCTTACGATGGCCGAGCATGCGTACCGAATCATCAAGTCTATCAACCCAGCCGCGCAGGTAATTACACCCACCGGTACAGCGTCCGACGGCCCCGCGTGGCTCGATGCCTATCTCTCCAAGGGCGGAGGCAACTACGCCGACATCATTTCCTTCCATGGCTACTGCAATACCGAGGCTGAGTCGATTAACCCCGTGGTGGCGCGGTACCAGAAAGTAATTGCGGCGCACGGTCAGGACAGTAAGCCTCTATGGGACACCGAAGCCGACTGGGCGGGCGACGCTGATGATGTACTTGAGGGAAGCGGAAACCGGGCTGATTTTATGGCCAAGTACTATTTCCTGCAGTGGTCTGACGGGGTAAGTCGCTTCGTTTGGTATGCATACGATGGTGGCACCTGGGGCGGACTATGGAATCCGGTGACCGGTGCTGACCCGGACGTTGCATCGTACAATGTCGTTCAACAATGGATGGTAGGGGCATCGATGACCTCAACGTGCACGTCTGATTCAAACGGTACTTGGAGCTGCCCTCTGAGCCGAGACGGTGGGTACCAGGCACTCGTCCTTTGGAACTCCCAAAAAACGGTGAGCTATCAAGTGCCAGGGCAATATACCGACGTCCGCGATCTCACTGGCAATGTACGACCCTTGCCTAAAGGTAATTTGCAGGTTGGGGACAGTCCGGTGCTGGTTGAGACCGACGTGGTTTTCTAGAACGGCGCGCAGCATCACCCTGCACACTGCGACAGCATCGCAGACCTCACGAGCCTGCTATGCTGGGTTGAATTGGCTTGCACCATGACCGCCTCATGTCCGAGCGGAAGTCTTCCCGTCGAAACCCAGCATGCAGACACAGTGAACAGGCAGCGTAGGAAACACTTAGACCATGGCGAAAGATCTCAAACGGCTAGGCGGCGAAGGCGAGCTGATCAGTCAGATTTGCCAGGGGCGGTCCGATCTATTTTATGCGCTCATCGAGCCCTATGAGCGCAGCGTCTTCGCCATCGCGTACTCGGTGTTGAACAATGCTGCGGATGCTGAAGAGGTCGCACAAGAGGCCTTCCTGAAGGCCCTAAAGGGCCTGGGGAGCTTCCGCGGAGACGCCAAGTTCGGCACATGGTTGATCCAGATTGCACTGAATGAAGCGCGTAGGCGTCTTCGCCAGAATCGTTCGCATCTACACCAATCGCTGGAGGAGAGCTATAGGTCGGAGGATACCGACTACATGCCAAGGGACGTGGCAGATTGGCGAGAGATTCCGAGTGAGGCGTTAGAACGTAAGGAATTGAGAGAAAGAATCGAGGAGACGCTCAAATCCCTTCGGCCAATCTATCGGGAGGCCCTGGTTCTGCGCGACATCCAACATCTAAGCGTGGCAGAAACTTCTCAGGCCCTAGGCATCTCGGAAGATTTGGTTCGAACGCGGTTGCGGCGGGCAAGGTTGCAGATGCGCGAGGCCCTAGCCCCCGGATACGATGGCAGCTGGACCTGTGGATTCAAGGTGTATAAGAGTGTGAGGCCCTGGTGAAGGGCGCAGGCGGAACGGCTCTATGAAAACCGCTATTGTAGAAATTAGTTGCGCGGAGGTGTGGCGGGAGATCTCCAACTTCGTTGACGGCGAAGTCGAGCCAGAACTCAAAGCTCGCATGGAGCACCACTTCCGGAATTGCAAACGTTGCACAGCCGTGCTCGAAGGTACACGCAACACCGTACGCCTGTTAACGGATGGCGACTGGTATCCGTTGCCCGAAGGATTTGGTGAGCGACTTTTCCAGCGGATTTCTTCTGAATCCCGCAAGAACTAAGATCTAACAGCGCCCAATCCGAGCAACACATCCTCCACAAGTGCAGGCTCCTGATCGGTGTTGTCCATAAAGAGGACGATGCGCCAGCCAAGCTGTGGGTCGCGATTCCAAACCTCCACGTACCGCGTGCGCCTTAGCTCCGGCGCTCCATTAACCTTGGGAAAAAGTTTCATCCGATGCCATCCATGTTCGATGGCCAATTCCCCAGCGACTTTGATCTCGATGATGATGGGAGTTAATTCCACCTTGTATTCGCGGAAGAGCTTCTGCAACCGGGCTCTCAGTACGGTCTTTGCATCCTGGCCATCGAAGCTTTGGAAGGTTGGCAGTTTTTCACTCATATCGGTGAAGGCGTCCGCAAACACGGAAAGAATTCGATCCACATCGGCATCGTTATACCCCTCTCGCACTTCGGGCTTCGCGGCGTTGATCGCGTAAATGTCGTCCATTGCGTTCTCTCCTTCACTTGAGTGCCTAGCTTTCCCTGAAGCGAGCAAAGAATTAAAGATTGCGTTGTCACATTTTTGCCCTTTTCGAATCTCATACCTTCGTAAGGCCAGCTCCCGCTAGTGGATGGGGTTTTTGTTATGCCACGTGCGGACTATATCAACGCTGATTATAAAAAGCGATCCGAAGGAGGAGACATCCGCCAACCTGCGCTCTCGGTGTGCTCGCGACCTGCGCGCATCCGGCTTTTGATTGTCGAAGATCATCCTGTTTTCCAGGAGGGCCTCAGCTTTATCCTTGCCTCCCAGCCGGACACACAGGAAATCGCAGTAGCTACCACCGCTCAAGAAGCAGTCGAGGAATTTCGCCGTCACCGGCCCGATATCACGCTCATGGGACTTCGCGGAGCCACCGGTACGGAGGGTCTCATAAGCTTGCGGGCAGAATTTCCGCGCGCTCGCGTCATCATGCTGGCGAACACGGATGGAGACGCGGCGATTCTACGCGCTCTCCGTGCCGGAGCGGCTTCCTACGTCCTGAAGAGCACGGCGAAGAACGAACTGTTGAAGGTTATTCGTTCCGTCTACGACGGGCGGAAGAGTATTCCGCCGGATGTCGCAGTAAGGCTTGCTGAACATGTGGGAACGGAAGGTCTTACGACACGGGAACTCGATATTTTGGCGCTGATTCGAGATGGCCACCGCAGCAAACAGATAGCCGGTCACCTTTCGATCTCAGAAACGACAGTCAATTCCCACATCAGGAATTTAGTGGACAAGCTCCAGGCCAAGGACAGAACCCATGCTGTCATTATTGCAATTCGGAGAGGGCTGCTGCCAATATGACAAACGTATGCGATTTTGAACGGTGGGGCGCGTTCTGGATCTTCGCCTGCGCAGCCGCACCGTACCATAAACACATTTCCTTATTTCGCATGGCAGGCGACGGCCGGCCAGGCGTGAACAACGAGCGATCCATCCCCTACGAGGAGGCGTATGTCCCATCACTTCGACACTAAACTAGCCAAGGAAGATCCTAGCCTCAATGTATGTGATCTTTATCTTTTTCAAGGCGCTTCCAACACGACCGTGATGGCGATGACTGTCAATCCGGATGTGGGCCTCTCTGCGCCAGATACCCTCCATGGAGAGGGACTCTATGCCTTCCGCTTCGACCTGAACGGCGACGCACGCGAAGAGGTTGTTTTCAAGTTCAGGTTCAACGAGCCCAGGCATGTAAATGGAGATGAGGCTATCCATGTGCAGACGTTCCAGGTGCGCAGAGCGACCGGCGATGCCATCGGCGGAGACACGGGCGAGCTTCTGATAGAAGGAGAGACCGGTAGAGTCCATAGCCAGGGAGGAGTTCAGGTGTACGTTGGTATCGCTCCGGAGATGTTTGCCGGCGATGCGTTTGCTCTCCACGGCTTCCTGACTGCTTTTTACAAAGAACAGCGATATGACGGAGACGTGTTTCAAGTCAGGCAAAATTTCTTTGCCAACCGCAACGTAACAGCGATTGTCCTGGAGGTTCCCAACGAACTGATCGGACAAGGTAAGGTGCATGCCTGGGCCACCGCGTCACTGTACGGCCACGCTCCCGAGATGCAGGTTTCCCGGTGGGGCCTGCCGCTCATCACGCATCTTTTTCTAAACGATCCCAATAATCAGGATGTGAAGGAGCGGTTCAATCAATCGGTACCATCCGATGACGTGGCTTCCTTCTCTGGATACATCGATGATTTCACCCGAAAGATGACCACTTACGCAACATCTGTGATGAGCCCGGACGAATATGGAAAACAGATTGTTGCCCGCTTATGTCCGGTCACGTTGCCCTATGAGCTGGGAACGCCGGCGGCCTTCGATCTTGCCGGCTTCAATGGACGGCCTCTCGGCGACGACGTAATGGACGTGATGCTCACGCTGGCCTCGAACAAACCTCTTCAGGATGGTGCTGTTCCTGACCGAAATCGAATTCGCAGGGAATTTCCATATTTCGGGGAGCCATATTCCAAGGACGAGCAAAAGGCAGTTACCCCCGTTCCGCGGCCGCCGAAGCGGTGATGCAAGGGGGAAGGTCCGTCGAAGCGCTTCGGACCGCTTGGCCTATGGAGTGCTCGTCGGCTGGAGCCCAGGTCGTTCGTACCAGCGGAGTACTCGCAGTGCCCGGAGTGTGTTCCAGCGACTCGGCTCACCGACCGATTCTCCGAACGGCAAGGCGAGCGCGTCGTCGTACGCGCGCTCGAGGAGCCATCGACCGTCGGCCTGCCGCCTGCTCTCGATGAGATGGACAGCATCGCTGATGCGTGCGTCTGGCTGGACATCGGTGTCTCTGAAGTAGTCGAGCGCACGGAGAACGTCGTAATGGTAGCGGGGCGGGAAGGCGAGTTCCAGGAACTCCGGATTGGCGACGTTGCCGGTGAACC
Source organism: Acidobacteriaceae bacterium (assembly GCA_035695685.1). Classification (GTDB taxonomy): domain Bacteria; phylum Acidobacteriota; class Terriglobia; order Terriglobales; family Acidobacteriaceae; genus PALSA-350. The sequence goes on from DASRRN010000124.1 coordinate 7,590, forward strand.
GCCGTCGGAAGAGGCCACGCTGGAGCAGGTACTCCTCGCCGCGTCGTCTGGCCGCCGCGATTTCCGGCGCGGATCCGACGGCACGCTCGTACTCGAGCAGCCCCTCCAACACGCAGATGGTGGTGTGGAAAGACGAGCGCACACTCTTTGGCGCTTCGCAGTTCCAACCGCCATCATCGAGTTGCTCGCCGACGAGACGGCGCGCGAGGTCGGCCGCCGGGCGACCGAAATAGCTGCCAAGGGCGAGCGCGCCCCCGTTGATGCAGGGCTCCACTTCGCCCTCGAAGAACGGTTTCGCGCCGAATTCCACGCGACGCAACTCCCAGCAGCCGTCGTGGTTGTCCCACCGCAAGCCCGCCTCGAGGCGAGCCACCGCCGACTCGACGGCAGGTTCGGCACGGTCGACGCCGGTCGCGCGCAAGAGGAGAAAGGTGAAGAGGGTCGACAACCAGACAGGCTTATCGGCCCGGCGCCACGAGCCATCTGATTCCTGGCGAGCCAGAATTTGAGCGCCGAGCCCTTCGCACGGGACGCGGGCGCGCTCCGCGGCGATCGCTGCCGGTGAGGCATTCGTGAGATCGCGCATCGCCTGCCAACGGATGGCAGGGTCCGCATCGAGTAGCCAATCGACGTTGTCCACTCGGCTATATTACCGACGGGGGCGGCTAAACTGGAAGTTGGGGTGACTTACAGCGGTGCCATCGTCAAGAAGAAGGTTCATGAAACTGGCCGTTGCGTGCGCCGCCTATGGTCGCGTGGCGCCTCTCTACGCTGCATCCGGAAAGCGGGCGAACAAGCCGCAACGAACCGTCGTGATCATGTTCGATGGATTTGGTTTGGACTATCTGGAGCAGAGCGACATGCCAACATTGCGCAGATGGCAGCGTGATGGGTTGTATCAGCAGGTAAGAGGGGTAATGCCATCGGTTACGAATGCAAACAATGCGTCTATTTGCTGCGGATGTTTTCCCCGAGAACACGGAATTACCGGCAACTCGTATTTCGACGTGACCGCGGATCATGAAGAGTACATGGAAGCTGCCGACCTGCTGCTGGCGCCTACGCTATTCGAACATGCAGCGAAGTTCGGTGTATCGTCAGCTCTGCTGTCGAGCAAGAAGAAGACCATTTCCCTGTTGCGCCGGGGTGCGGCCAGGTCGCTCACCGCAGAAGAACCGTCTGCAGAGTGGGTGGACCGGCTGGGGCCGGCTCCGCTGATCTATAGCCGTGAGATCAACTACTGGATTGTTCGCGCCGCCATCTACATCCTGAAACACCAACCAGAGATACAGTGTCTGTATTTACATACCACGGACTATCCGATGCATACCTGGGCTCCCGATGCAGCGGAATCCAAGGAGCATCTCAAAACGATGGATACTCTGCTGGAAGAAGCGTACGCGTCAGCACCGGACGCTCAATTTCTGCTTACCGCTGACCACGGCATGAACCACAAGACTCGCGCGTACGATCTCGACAAGACGCTCGCGCGGTCGGGGACTCCGATTCGGATTTCGATCTCCGCGGAGCGAGACCGCTATATCAAACACCACCGTGGTCTGGGCGGTGCGGCTTGGATTTATCTCAAGCATCCGGAGGATCAGAGGAAGGTCATGGAATCTATCCAGGAGCTTACGGGGATTGAATCCGTAGTTACCAGAGAGGAGGCGGTAGCCAAATTCAATTTGTATGGTGCTCGCATCGGGGATTTATGCGTGTTCGGTGACAGGAATACAGTCTTCGGCGAGATGGAGGAAGCAATGGAAGCATTGCCCGACAACTATCGCAGCCATGGATCCATGCATGAACTGGATATTCCACTGATTGTTTTCAATTCCTCGAAAGCGCCGCCCAAGTCTTACTTTCAGCACAACGTTGACCTCACGCGGTGGCTCTATCGCACGTGAGAGGCTGTGCCGTGGTTCAAAGACCTGCCAAGATATCCTAGTCTCGAATCACTGCGATGGAAAATTGATAATGGCAAAATCCATCGGGAACTGGTTTTGACGATGGCTGGGCTTGGGCAATATGTTCTCGTTCCAAGAGCCATCCAGGTTAGGACTGGCGTGGTATTTGGCTGCAGAAACCTCTCCATCGAAATCGAAGGAGTCGATCACGTAGGGCAGTCCGTTTGAGCCGAGAGTCGATGAGCCGTCCATGATGTGGAAATGCAGGTGCGGGGCGGAAGTGTTGCCGGTGTTCCCTAGTTTTCCAAGGACCTGTCCTCGCTTTACGTGCTCTCCGAGCGAAACATCGATCGAGCCGCGCTGCAGGTGGGCATAAAAGGCGAAGGCACCGTCTCCGATATCGAGTATGACGTGGTTGCCGTCCACGGTTTGGAGGGTGATTGAACCCACATTCGGCAGCGTGCCCGGCGTTTGGTCATTGAGCTCATTGAGAATTTCGACAACCTTGCCATCCGCTACGGCAAGTACGTCAGCGCCGTAGGCGGCATAGCTGTGAACATTCGCGGCGTCTCCGTTTAACAGGCGCCCTTTATCGTCGAGGCGCATCCAGTCGATGGCGAAGCGCTGGCCGAAGTAGAGGCCGCCGTTGACGGTCTGGCTGCTCGCCCGGTGCGCTCCGCCGGCGTCACAGCATCCATTGAAAGCGACCCAACCTTTTCCTTTCAAGGGTGGACCAACCACCAGGACCTTTTTCGTAACTGCTAAAGGTGCAACTGTATATTGGAGCGTCACCGGAGTCTGGGGTGTTGGTGCGGGTACGGCGCCACCCAGCAGGGTGATGCGATGCAGAAGGCGCTGCGGAACGGGAGCTCCCGTAGCGAACGCCAGCTGGACCAGGAAGATTCGTGCTCCGTTAAACTCAATGTCCGTATCCGCGACCGGAGTTTTGCCCAGGGTGCGCAGCTGGGACCGGAGGCTGGTTCCCTCGTATCCAGCCACTACGTGTGAGGGATCATGTGCGTCCAGCACTTCGATTTTCTGGATGATCGCGAGAGTCGGGTTGGCATTGGTTAACATCAGCTCATACACAACATGCTGTTTCCCATCTGTGCCGGGAAAGGCCGCTGTTGCGGGGTTCAACGTGGTAACAAGGACGGGCGTAAACTGGTCAGCTGCCACCGCGGCGGTAGTGAGAGCGAGACAACTAACGATGATGAGCGCTAGTTTGCGAGGCCATGAACATGCCAAGATTTCCTTCGATCTGGATCTTCAGGGCTGAGGTTGTTCCTGGGTACCAGTCAGGACATCCTTAGCCGCGAGCATCCCTGATGGAATCAAAATAAGTGGGAGATTACCTCGAATTGGCGGTGATATCAACAAGAAAGGGCCGCGATCTCGACCTAGGGAAAGCGCAGCCCTCAGGGGCTAAAGCCCAATTCTCTTTTTCTTCCTTAACGGCCCGACTAAAGTGCCCTGATACAAAACCTAAATGCCGATCTCTCGCAGACTCTAAAGCCGATCGTTTCGTTTCCTGTATGTACGGGCTGAAGCGTACCCTTCAGGGGAAAGAAAGACCTACTTCAGGGACTAAAGAGTTTGTGTGAGAACCGGAAGAGAAACAGCAGCTCCCTCCACTTCGCTACGCTCCGGTCGGGATGACACTTCTGTCGGACTGACCAACGCCTCCGAGGCAATTACCGAATCGACAACGGACCACACTTCGGCCATACTTCATATCCAGGACTGCAGAGAGGTGAACAGGAGAGGTAATTTATGTGCGATGACTTGATTCACCAGGGTCTTACCCATGATCCCACTGTTTCGCGCAGGGCCTTTGGGCTTGGAGCGGCGGCAACCATGGTGCTGAGTTCTTCGGTGGCTGCGGCACAGTTAAAGGCAGTGCAGAAGGACGTAGATGTGCCCATGGCAAGTGGTGTTGCCGACTCGGCGCTGTTCTATCCCGAGGGCAGGGGAAGATGGCCGGCTGTCCTGGTTTGGACCGACATTCTGGGGCTGAGGCCGGTGTTTCGCGAGATGGGGCAAAGGCTCGCCGCCGAAGGCTATGTGGTCCTGGTGCCGAATCCGTTCTACCGTAATGCAAAGGCGCCGGTGGTCGATGGTTCGTTTGACTTCAGCAAGCCGGAAGACCGCGCCAAAGTGATGCCGATGGCAGCGGCGTTGACTGCGGATGCTACCATCAGCGACGCAAAATCGTACGTCGTCTTTCTCGACGCGCAGCCGCAAACGGACAGGAAGAAAAAGATGGGTGTACAGGGGTATTGCATGGGCGGGCCGCCGACCTTTCGCACGGCAGCCACGGCATCCGAGCGCATCGGCGCGGCTGCTACCTTTCATGGCGGCGGTCTGGTGACTGACAAGCCGGACAGCCCTCACCTGCTGATCCCGAAGATGAAGGCCGAGATGCTCTGTGCAGTGGCAGACAACGACGACAAGCGCGACCCTGCTGCCAAGGACAAACTAAAAGAAGCCTTTGCGGCAGCGCATCTAAAGGCTAAGGTTGAGGTCTACGAGGGCTGCAATCACGGCTGGACGGTGCGCGGCAGCCAGGTCTACAACGAGGTAGGGGCAGAGCGCGCATGGGCGGAACTAACCGCACTGTATAACCGGAACCTCGCCTAAGCGATGGAATTGCCGGCTGACTGTTACCAGACGCGACAGCGGTTTTCACGCACCATCGGTTGGCCGGCTTTGCAGCTGAAGGCTTTCTGAAATTCATCCATATTCACCACCAGTCCGTTTACGCGGTACTTGCCCGGGGAGTGCGGATCGGTGATGGCGGAGACACGCAGGTTCTCGGGGCGATCGTTCTCGCAGGCCCACTGTGCGTAGCCAACGAAAAAGCGCTGTTCCGGCGAGAGTCCGTCGCGCGACCCAAGGTGCATGTTCATGGTTTGATCCTTCCATGCCATCCATGCAAGGAGGAGTCCACCGAGGTCGGCGATGTCTTCGCCTTCGGTCAGCGCGGAGTTGATCTTGATGTTGTCGACGACGGTGTACTGCGCGTACTGATCGACGATGCACTGGGCTCGATCGGTGAAGTTTTTTGCATCGTCCCTGGTCCACCAGTCTTTCAAGTTGCCCTGCGCGTCGAACTGCCGCCCTCGATCGTCGAAGGCGTGTGTGAGTTCGTGGCCGATGGTTCCTCCAGTATTGCCGTAATTGGGTGCGTCATCCATCTTCGGGTCATACAGCGGAGGTTGCAGCACGCCGGCGGGGAAGTTGATGTCGTTCATTTGCTGGTTGAAATAGGCATTGACTGTAGGCGGAGTCATGCCCCACTCGCCCCGGTCAAGCGGTTTGCCGATCTTGTTCAAGTCGCGTTTCGACTCAAACGTGGTGGCACGCTGCACGTTACCGAAAAAATCGTTGGGCTTGATCTCAACGGAGCTGTAATCGCGCCATTTGTCGGGATATCCGATCTTATTTACGATCATGTGCAATTTGGCGACCGCCTGCTGCTTAGTGGCCGGGCTCATCCAGTCGAGGGTGTTGATATCCTCTTCCATGGAGTGCTCGATCTGCCTGGTCATGAGGCTGGTTTTTTGTTTCAGCTCAGGGCTGAATGCGCGGGCGACGAATTCCTGCCCTAGCGCCTCGCCGAGTTGATCGTCCACCAAGTTGACACAACGCTTCCAGCGAGGACGAAGCTGCGGAACGCCGCGCAACGTCTTTGAAAAAAAGTTGAAGTTCTCGTTCACGAAATCGTCAGAGAGGTAAGGCGCGGCCGCGCTCGCGGAGTGCCAACGCAAGTAGGTCTTGATGTCCTCGAGGTTGAGCGTCTTTAGTTGTTTGTCGAGTTCCGCGTAGAACGCCGGTTCCGTGACGTTGAAGGTATTCTGCGCGGGCAACCCGATGTCTTTGATGTAGATGGACCAATCGAAATCGGGCGTCATTGCCTGCAAGCCCTGGAAGTCGACCTTGTGGAACCGCTGGTATGGATCGCGGCGTTCCACGCGTGTGAGGGATGCCTTGGCGAGCGCGGTTTCGATCTCCATGACCTTGGCGGCTTCGGCCTTTGCGACGCCGGGTTTGTCGCCAAGCAACTCGAACATATTATGCACATGGACGAGGTACTTGTTGCGGAGGTCGACGGAATTCTCGTCGGTCTTGATGTAGTAGTCGCGGTCGGGCAGGCCGAGGCCGCCGGCATCGGCAAACGCGATCACATTCTGCGAGTTCGCGTAGTCCTGGTTGGAGCCGAAGTTGAAGAAAAGACCTCCGGTTTCGAGCGAAGTATGCAAGCCGGCGAGCAACGCGGGCAGGTCTTTGGCCGATTGCATGGCCGCGATCTGATCGAGATAGGTCCGCAGCGGCTTGGCGCCGAGCTGGTTGACGGCGGCTTCATCCATGCAGGCGCCGAAGTAGTCGCCGATCTTCTGCTGG
>DASRRN010000125.1:0-3394 GCA_035695685.1 Acidobacteriaceae bacterium
TGGGTGGCTGGAGTTTCGGGGCGCAGTTTGGCGACCTGAATAACGATGGCTTCCTGGATCTGTATCTCGCCAACGGCTATATCTCCCTCAGCCGGACGAGGAATTATTGGTATGACTTTTCCAGAGTCGCGGGTGGCAATAGCAAGATAATCGGAGACGCGAAAGATTGGCCCGCCTTCGATGGCCGCAGCCTATCGGGCTATCAGCAAAAGAAAGTCTGGATCAATGACGGGGCGGGTAAATTTGTGGACGTAGCCCAGGCCGTTGGTGCAACCGATACATATGACGGCCGCTCGGTCGCGATGGCTGATTTGTGGAATCGCGGGGTTCTGGATGTAGTGGTGGCTAACCAGCGCGGCCCCTTGCTGATCTATAAGAACACCGTGAACCCCCAGAACGGCTGGGTCGAATTTGCCCTCCAAGGATCCAGGAGTAATAGGAGTGCGATCGGCGCTCAGGTAACTCTCTATTGGAATGGGCAGCAGCAGGTTCAGCAGGTCTCCGGCGGAAGCGGCTTTGCCGCCCAGAACGATCGCCGCCTGCATTTCGGCTTAGGCAAGAATCCGCAGATTGAAAAGGCAGTCATCCGTTGGCCGTCGGGCAAAGTGCAGACCATCGAGAACCTCACCCCCGGAAAGCTCTACAATGTCAGGGAGGCCGAATGAGTCACGGCGTTGGTATCGCGCAACCGTTAAAGCTTGAGGCGGCGTGGAAGCGATTCTTCAGCCCATCGAACCGCTATCTCTCCCCCCTGCTGATCTCCTGTGTCCTGCTGGTAGGCCAACTCTCCTACGGCATCCTTGAAAGTTACACCCGTACCTTACTGGCGATTGCCACCAGCCTAGTCGCTGAATTGATTCTGTCGCGCATTTACCTGGGCAAGTGGCCAAACCTGGCCAGTGCTTACATCACCGGCATCAGCGTCGGCATCCTGGTTCGCTCTCCCGCCTTCTGGCCTTATGCCCTGTGCGCGCTGATTTCCATCACCTCAAAGTATGTGCTGCGCGTCCACGGTCGCCACATCTGGAACCCGTCCAATTTCGGTATCGTTGCCGTGTTCATTCTCGCTTCCGGCACGGTGGCAGGCCTCAGTATCCAGTGGGGTAATTTTGTCTGGCCGATGATCGTGATCTGGACCCTCGGCTCGGCGATCATCTGGCGCCTGCGGCGCTTGCATATCAGCGCGACCTACGTCTTATCATTCCTGGGATTCGCTTTGCTGCGTAGCTGGATCACCGGCGATCCCTTGAGCTCGGAAATTTCTCCCATTACCGGACCGATGTATCAGTTATTCATCTTTTTCATGATTACCGATCCTCGGACGACCGTGCGTTCGAAGACCGGCCAGTGTGTGACCGTGTTTGCTGTGGCCGCGGTCGAAATGGTGTTGCGCCTCCACCAGGCCGTCTATGCACCGTTCTACGCCCTCTTCCTGGTGGGACCTACGGCCATGCTTCTGGAAATGTGGATGGATGCCCGCCGTGCCCGTCTTCTGGTAGCGCATGCCTGAACTTTTGTGGCGCTATCTTACTTGCTGCCTGCTGGGGACCCTGATATCGACCGCGTCAGCGCAGCGCCCCTCCGGCCCAATTCGTTTTGTCGATGCCACCGCAGCTTCGGGAATTTCCTTTCGCCACCACAGCGGCGCTTTCGGCAAGAAATATCTTCCCGAAACGATGGGGAGTGGCGTCTGTGTGCTGGATTACGACAATGACGGATTTGAGGACATCCTGTTTGTGAACTCCATGGATTGGCCAGGTCATGGCTCATCCAAGAACTACCCCGCCCTTTACCACAACAACGGAGATGGAACCTTCACCGACCGTACCCGGCAGGCAGGCTTGGCAGTTGAGATGTATGGCATGGGGTGCGCTGTAGGGGACTATGACAACGACGGCAAAGACGATATCTACATCACCGCCGTAGGCTCCAACCACCTCTTCCGAAATCTTGGCAACGGCCGCTTCGCTGATGTAACGGCGCGCGCGAAAGTAGGGGGCAGCGGATTTTCCAGCGGAGCCGTATGGTTCGACTACGACAACGACGGCAAGCTTGACCTCTTTGTGGCCCATTATGTGGAATGGTCGATAGCCAAGGATCAGTTCTGCTCCCTCGACACAAAAAACAAATCCTATTGCACCCCGCAGGTTTACAAGGGCGAGAGCGCGAGGCTTTACCACAATCGCGGGGATGGAACCTTCGAAGATGTCACTCAGCGAGCAGGGCTGCTCGACGCGACCAGCAAGTCACTCGGCATAGCTCTGGTGGACTATGACGACGATGGCTGGCTCGATCTGCTGGTAACCAACGACACCCAGCCGAACAAGCTCTATCGCAACAACCATAACGGTACTTTCTCTGACGTAGCCGTGCAGGCCGGTGTGGCCTACAGCGATGCCGGCGCCACCCGGGCGGGCATGGGGGTCGATAACGGCGACTATGACAACTCTGGCCATCCTGGCCTGGTGATCGGTAACTTCACCAATGAGGGCATGGCGCTCTACCGCACCGACGGCTCAGGTCTGTATACCTCCGCTTCCGAAGAGACAGGCATCGACCGGTGGTCGTTGCAGTCGCTCACCTTCAGTACCTTTTTCTTTGACTACGACCTGGACGGCCTGCTGGATGTACTGGCGGTAAACGGTCACGTAGCCGACGACATCAGCGTGACTCAGCCGCATCTCAAGTATGCGGAACCCGCCCTGATATTTCGTAATCGCGGAAAAGGTCAATTCGAAAACATGTCTACCCAGTTAGGTCCCGCACTGCAGAAACCAGTGGTAGGACGGGGCGCTGCCTATGGAGATTTCGACAACGACGGCGATCTCGACCTGGTGGTTACGGAAGCCAATGGTCCGGCACGGCTGCTGCGCAATGAGAACGGCAATCAAAACGACATGCTGCGGGTTAAGCTGACCGGGACCCGTTCCAACCGCGATGGTATCGGCGCCAAGTTGACCCTTCAGGTTGATAAGAATCTTCGGCTGCTACGTATGGTGAAGACCGGCTCCGGCTATTTGTCACAAAGTGAGTTGCCGGTGACCTTCGGACTAGGCAAGCCCAACCCAGGCAGAAAAATGCGCCTGACGATAGCGTGGCCCAGCGGCCAGAAGGATATTGTCGAAAACCTCACCCCCAACCAGGCCATCACAGTACAGGAAGGGAAGGGCATCGTCGCAGCGCACCAGGTCGCGTTCCAGAAAGAAAAGCGAAAGCCCTCTTCCTAATCCGCCGTCAATCTCTGTCTCTGCGAATTACAGCGCATGAAAAGATGTACCCGTGACCATCAGGTGGGTACCGCAACAAGATCCTGTACGCGGGCTTCTGTGGTTGAAAAGCTCCGAACGGCATAGGCAAGATAGGCATCCTCGAGGTCCTTCGACTCCGCGCCATC
>DASRRN010000126.1:0-9624 GCA_035695685.1 Acidobacteriaceae bacterium
CAAGGTCAACAAAGACATGGGCTTTAGCCCCTGCGCTTTTTTCTCTGCCAAGTAGGCGTATCAGTCCTGCTTTAACGGGGCCCTGAACCATAGATAGATGCGCAATGCATTTCGTGCAGGATTGCCATTGCAGGGGCTGAACAGGCTGCGGAAAAACCGAATTCTTTGAAGGGGACGGCCTTCAGGCCGTCCGTAAGTGATTGAAAATCTGTTCGGCTTTAGCCGCTGAGGGGACGGATTTCGCTCCCTGTTCGACCTTTTTCCGCAGCCTGTTGAAGCCCAATTCTCTTTCCTTCCTTTACGGCACGACTGAAGTCGTGCCCTGATACAAGGCAAAACCCAAAACTGAAGCTCGATAAACCATACCCAGGATCGAGAAAATGTAGAAACTCCAGGGCACGACTGAAGTCGTGCCCTGATACAAAGCAAAACCCAAAACTGAAGCTCGATAAACCATACCCCAGGATCGAGAAAATGTAGAAACTCCAGGCCCGGGGATTTATCCCCGCCGCAAAACGCAAGTTATCACCGTGGGCTTTAGCCCCTGGGGCATGCTTTCCTGCCCGATCCGACTTTTTCTGCAGCCTGTTTAGCCCAGTGATTCTGCTGGGTAAATGTACGGGCTGAAGCCCGTACCCTTCAAAGGGACTTTCTCCGCAGGCCTGTTCAGTAGGTTGCAACCGAAACTCGGAGCACCTCGGGCTCCGAAGAGAAATTGAGCCCCCAGTCTGTTTGGTCGCCATTGAGGATGCGCATGAACTTGAAAACTCCGTCTTCGTAAATGCCTTCTTCGACTCGTAAGAACTGGCGATGCTTCTTTGCATCCGTGGGATGAAAGTCCACGCGGGAGAAGAATCCAGTTACCAGAAACTGATTGTCCTTTAGTTGCGCAATGAGAGCGCGTCCGATGGGTTCAGGATTGCCTTTGGCGGGGCCGTTGCGGACAGCGCCATAGGAGACTACCGCATCCCACTGGTTGAAATGCAGCGTCTGCGTAACCTTGCCCTCCTCTTCTGCTACCGCCTGGAGCTTGCCCTCGAAATTAAGGCGAGCGATGTCACGCATCATGGGACCAATCAACCGGTAGTTTTGTGCCGTCGGCACAAGAAAGCTGTCCTTATTAGTGGTCTCATCGCCTTGCTGAGGATGTACTCGGGTGTAATCCAGGCCAAACGGGGAGTAGCCAATGGCCTGAAGGCCCAGCGCGGCGAAGAAGAAACGGGCCGCACGTGGGGAACTGTTGGTCTCCGGAACGAACAAGGCATTGTCGGGTCGGTGGTAGAGCTCTAACACTTTCAGATAGGCTGCAGTATCAGTCAGGTAGATATCCGGCGCGAGAATGTCGATTGCGGGCGCCGCGGCCTTCCAGATAGAAAGCACGTTGTCGGTGGGTCCGCCGCTCTCGTAGCTGCCGGGTGCGCCCTTGAATGGATCTCGCAATGCGGCGTTGACATAAAGCGGCAGCGCGTACACCGCCTTGCCCGCAGCAGCAACCTTGCCCACATAGGTCGCAACAGCCCAGGCATGGAAGCACACCTCAGCCTCTGGGCCGAAGGCGTCCTGCCAGTTAGCAGGGGACGTCTGTTGCCCCTTGTTCATCGCGCTGAGGACATTGGCCGGCACTGGGCCTGCGAAGAGCTTCTGCGCAACCGGAGAATAGTCGCGTACAGCCCCCCAAGTCCCGGTTTCATTCTCCACCTGTACCATCAACACGGTCCGCTCTGGGTCAGCGGCCTTGAGATGGTGCATGAACTCGGTAAAAGCGTGGATGTCCGCATCGAGGGATGCGGTAGCGAACGGAGAGGGCGAGTCCACCGCGTCTCCATCCTTGTTCATCACATGGAAGTAGCGTTCTGGCTGCAGCTTCATCCACTCGGGCATAAAGTGCTGACTGCCGTTCTTCCAGGTGCCGAACCAGAGCAGCACAAGATGCTCATGATGCTCGCGAGCTTGAGCAAGGATTGCGTCCATCGCGGTGTAGTCGAACTTTCCCTGCTGCGGTTCGAATTGCTCCCAGTAGATGGGGATTTCGAGCGTGTTCGCGTGGAGATATTCGATGGCGGGCCACACCTTCGGGAGCATGGCCGGCCAATCGCTGGAGTTGTTCGCCTGCGCGCCCAATATCAGATAAGGGGCGCCGTCTACGATAAGAGCAAAGCGGCCATTCTTCTCGACCAGCCGCGGGATCGGATGCTCTTCCGCCTGAACCTGCAGTGCGAAACCAGCGCTCAGCGCCGCAAGAATGGCCACGATCATGAAGGTCTTGATTCCCATCTGTCCTCATTTCTCACCCTTGACATGGCCGGTGTACCGCTTCAACGCCGCAACAAAGCGTCCAGGGTTGCGCCTCCACAGGCTGCGGAAAAATGCTCTGTACTAAGGGCACGGCTTCAGCCGTGCCGTAGAAGAATCGAATAGACGAGGGCTTTAGCCCCTGGGGTACGCTTTTTTGTCATTCCTCGCGCTCAGTCGCTTGGAAACGGCAGCAAAAAGCCGTACCTCAGCGGCTAAAGCCGCGCATAGCTGAGAAGCTTACGGCACGGCTGAAGCCGTGCCCTTCGTACAGAGACTTTTTCCGCAGCCTGTCCAACCGTGTCATAGACGATGTCGAAGCCTTTACCCCCAGTGTAATCGGCCATGTACTGCTCAACCGAGTTGGCCCGATAGTCAATTCGCGAAGCACCCAAGTCGATTGCGCTGTTCTTCTTGTCTGGCGAGACGGTGGCGAAGCGCACTTCCCTGGCGGATTTTGATGTCCAACGGATTCACTGCGCTGGCAAAGATCCTGACCAACACCTGATCTTTCGCGAGCGTCGGGCGAGGCAGCTCTACCTGTTGAAAGTCCCCACGCGGTTTCTCAACCAGCCAGACTCTTTGCTCCATTGCGCGTCCCCTTCCGAATGAACTAATGCCTGGTGAGATGGCTCGGGCGCCGATTGAAAGTTGAAGCCGGACCGAGATTTATTCTGTATTGTATAGATAATGGCTGGCCGCGATTACCTCGGTGAATTCGAGCACATTATTGTGCTGGCACTTATGCGGCTGGAAGAACGAGCTTATGGGGTCACCGTGCGCCAGGAGATCGAACTCCGCACGCAGCGTGAGGTGTCAGTCGGCGCCGTGTACGCCACACTCGATCGTCTGGAGACGAAGGGGTACGTCAAGTCCTACCGAGGCGATCCCACGCCAGAACGTGGCGGACGTTCGAAACGCTTCTTTCGGGTCACGGCTAAAGGAGTGACGGCGGTGAACCGCACGCAACGGGCGCTCCAAAGTATGACTGAAGGCCTTGACATCCTCGAGGGCTACTCATGAAATCCCAACCGCTCTCCGTTCAACCTCCGCGCCTCGCCTTCTGGCTTGTGAATCTATTCACCATTCCGGACAATGCAGAAGCGATCATGGGCGATTTGCTTGAGGAATTCTCCTACGTTGCCTCCAAATCGGGAGTTGCTCACGCTCGACGCTGGTATTGGCGACAGGCTCTAAAAACCATTGCGCACCTCATCTACAGTGCTTACCGCATCGCTCCATGGTCGACCGCTTCCGCCGTAGTCGGAGGATTTCTACTACCGGGGTTTGTCATTCGCTTTTTGGGGTTCCCCGAGCGGGCGATATTTGCAGTCCTTGAGAAATACCAGGTTCCGGATAAACACTTCAACACATACGTATTCTTCGCGACGACTGGGATCGACATTGGGTTGGTCATCGTGTACTTGTGGGTTGGCTGTGTCATCGCGCTGGTAGCCAGGGGAAGGGAGATGGCGGCTGCAATTACGCTATGTCTCATTTTTGCTGGGATGGACGGAGTTGCTTTGTTCGCGTTTGTGGCCAGCGGGCACTCGCTTCTGCGGAGTTTGCTGCCCTGGATGTTCGCAGATTCGTTCGCGATCCTCATTGGCGCCGCAATCGTCCGAAGCTCCAGATCTGCGCGCCGCATCGGTAGCGATGATGGGCTGGAGAATCCGGCCCTCTGAAGACTAAAAAGTAAAGACGGCCTGAAGAAAGATGGCGCGGTTACCGGGTGTCGGTGATCCGAACGGACCCTGGGCAAGGGATTGCGTTTTTCCGAAGAGCGGCGAGGCTAGTGTGCCGTTGGGCGGGCCCAAGTTCACGATATTGAAGATGTTCAGGGCCCCTCCGACCAGGGTCAGGCTGTACTTGCGGGCCACGGTGGCATCGAGCTTCGGTTGCGCCTGCGCACCACTCAACCCGCGGCCATTTACGCTGCCATTCCCCCCTTGCATTCCCGCTGCGCCTTTCGCGCCCTCGATTCTGGGGCCAATCCCGATTACTTTGCTGACCCGCATGTGCATCACGAAATTCGCAGGTCCAATGCCTGCGCCATAGGGAAGGATTTTCTCTCCCTTGCCGACGGGATCGGTATCCAGACAGCCGTAGGGGGTGGAAACCACGTTGGCCTCCCCGCAGGCGCCATAGGTAGGGCGCGCATTGAACTGGTTGTTCGCGGTCAGATCGTTGCCGATGACGAGGTTATAGGGCGTGCCGGACTGAGCCGCTAACAGTGGCGCAAAGATGATCCCGTGAGGCGCGGAATAGGTACCAAGCAGGAAGAGGCGGTTTCTGATGCCAAAGCTGGCGCGGCCGTAATCAAGACCAGGATCCTGGGCCACCGAGGGAACGTAGTTGACCCCCTGCGTGTCACTTTTGGCCTCATTGAAGGTGTATGAACCATGCAGCGATAGATGGCGCAACTGCATGTTGGCGGTGACGATCACCTGGTCCTGCTTGTAAATACCACCGGACTGAAACTGATAGTTGTATGCAGCGGGAAGAGGCCCGACCACGGTGTACGTAGAGGGGTCGAATTCGGGCGCGGTGACATTGTTGGTGAGGTACTGATGAACGCCGCGGGTAAACAGGTAGGTTGCGTTGACAATGAGCTTCTTGCGGATCTGCTGATCGACCCCAACGCCGCCCTGCATACTGAGAGCGGCGTGGAAGTGGGGATCGACGTTGTAGAAAGATGGAGTAGACGTGGCGGCTTGCGCCAGCGTGCTCGGTGATGCAGCGGCATCCGGATTATAGAAATCAGGATTGTTGATCACATAACTTTGTTGATTGATACCATTCTGGTGGATGGCCTGCATGAGATATGGCGTCCCGGTGGATGAAAAAAATGAATTGGGTACTGTAAAACGGTCGTAGAACCAGCCATAGCCCGCGCGCACGACCGTCTTGGGAGGAGTCTTGCCCACATGGCCAGGAGCCCAAGCCAGAGAAAAACGCGGTCCCCAATCCGCGTGGTCGCGAATGCGATTCTGGGTTTCAAAACGCAGGCCATAGCTCACAGTAAGGTTAGGCCTTGCACGCCAATCGTCCTGGTAAAAGAGAGCTCCATCGAAGAGAATCGCCCGCGCTAACGGATTGTTGATCACGGTGGCTTGGTATTGCGCCGGCGTCTGGGCCAGGTACTGGTCGATCGAGGTGAATAGATAGTTGCCGTTTGAGCCCGCGCTGGAATAGTTAGCATCGCGATAGGCTCGCAGACGGGCTCCAAACCGTATGGTGTGAGGCCCCGCGGTTGCCGTCGAATAATTCTGCAGTTCAAAGAGGTCCTGGTGATCTCGCGCCACGCCGGAGTTACTTCCCCCGGTCGTAAATGCTCCTTGAACCGTAACCGTGGGAGTAAAGTAGGAGGCGACCTGGCTGTTTCGGACGCGGCGCCATTGGAAATGGGTTTCGTTGATCACACGGGGGTTGACGACGATTGTGTCGCTCACCTGGATCGCATTTTCCTGATTGTTTACATTGAATGCCTGTTCAGGAAGATTGAGTTGACCAGGACCGTTGGCGGTTGCGACTGAGCGAAAGTACGAATCGCGAACGGACAACGTATTGCTCTTGCCCAGTTGGAAATCTACCCGAGGATTGGCGACCAGAAGAGACGATGGGTTGGGCAGCGCCTGGTTGAATTTCGTGCTGGTATCTTCCGGGTTGACGGCGTCGATAATGGTCTGGTTTTGCCGGTCAAAGTGGAACAGGCTAAAGAAGTAGGAGGCGCTTTTGGTGAGAGGACCGTTGACGTCCGCCTGAATGAAATAGAGGTAATAGCTTGGTTGCTGTTGTACGAGTGGATTTGCCGTGTTCCACGCCGAATCATTTCCCAACGATGTTATGTGCCCGGAGAATTTATCAGAGCCAGGTTTGGTAAGAATTTCAATTCTCCCATATCCGATCTTGTCGAACTCCGCCGAAA
Source organism: Acidobacteriaceae bacterium (assembly GCA_035695685.1). GTDB lineage: Bacteria > Acidobacteriota > Terriglobia > Terriglobales > Acidobacteriaceae > PALSA-350. Next base: position 6,221 of record DASRRN010000126.1, read on the forward strand.
ACGGATTCTGGTTGACACGAATTTCACGGATGGATGACTTGGGCGGAATTTGGCCACCGGTGAAACCGTCGATGTAAATTTGACCTCCGCTCGGCCCAGCGGCGGGCCCAGCCAGGGCCTGGAGTTCATTTTGTAATTCGTCGGGATCATCGGAGAGAGCATCGAGATCGCTTCCCTTCATCACCAGCGCGCTCGAATTTTCATCCGGATTTAGGCTCACCCCTGCATTCTGATCGGTGACCGTGATGTCTTGCTGTTGAACGGCAATGGCGAGGGTTACATTCACCTGATGAGCCCGACCGGCCGCCACCACAATGCCGGTTTTTGTGAAGGTTGCGAACCCGCTTACTTGTACCGTGAGGCTGTATGAGCCCGGAGGCACGGTCTTGAAGACATAGATACCGTCATTGCCGGACTGCACGCTTAGCACGGTGGATCCCTGGGTAAGAGTGACGGAGGCTCCAGGAACCACGGCGCCACTGGGATCCAGTACCTGTCCGCGTAGGCTGCCCGCCGATTGTGCAGCTATGGGCAATGGAAAAGCGAGGGCAAGCGCGAGCAGGGGGAGCAGGGCTTTCTTGGCTAGTAAGTTGCGAATTCGCGGGAAGAGATTCATCATTAGCAGCGTCCTTCCACAATTCCCGAGGAGGCGTCGCACCTACCCCAGCATGTTCATTGCACTTGAAGGTCCATCCCTGACGTCGATCGCAAGCGGTTTGCCTACCTGGCCTCGGCTCTTGCCTAACGAGAGTTCGTGTGTCCACTCTTGGGCATCTCTGTCCACAATCGAACGCCGGACCCATCCCGAAGACAAATACGCAAGCAGGTCGACTGAGGTTCCATAACTCTTGCATCAACGGCTTCCACAGCCGGCAGAAATACGCTGGATCGGAAGTTAGTAGCGTAGCCCTAGTCTTTGGGGAAACTCCTCCTCGTCGTCATCAAGATCAATCAGGTTAACGTGATATTCGGCATTCTTTCTGTTAGCCGTACGCATCGCGAGATGCGCCGCAATTATGATTCCTACCGCAAAAACCACGTGCCACACACTGGTTTTTAGCCAGGGTTCCAGACCGACTGTAAGCAATACCAGGGGCGGGAAAAACCCAAAGTATTGCAGCAAGATGAATGCCAGGTTGGTCGTGGGTGCTTTTGCGTCGCCGGTAAAGGGTATGCTCCTGACTTTAAGGAACAATGCATCTGTTAGCAGCAGGCAAAGGCCAATCGCCACCAGCGCCTGGCATGCGACGGACTTCCAGCCGCGCAGTTCGGGTGGCCCCACGAGGTTTATCAGCGCGACTATGCCCAACGCCAGGCCCATCACACAGGGCAGGATCCATAGCGTGGTCGTAGCAAGCTGGGCTGCTCCAGGTTTGCCCAGGATCACGCGAAAGATCCAGCCACCCCTCTTATCCGCGGGAGAAAGGAATGCGGTCCGCAATCCAGCAATTGTCCAGAAAGCCGCGATCGGGACTGCGGCCCGCAAACCGTCCGGCGATAGGGCGAAGCCGAGTTGACCGTGGGCGAGTTTCAAGAGGACCGTGCATGCAACCAGGAGAGCCAGGCCGAGGCCACCATACATCGCCATGTACACACGATGCCGCTGCGTCCTCAGCAAAGAGCAACTGATGAAGTGATAAATTCCGCGCTGCACCGCGTTTCTTAACAAAGTTGCATGGAGCAGGCGATTGATTGGGACGACGGCTATGTTCCGCGTATCGAACACCTCAGATCCTTCGACCAGGTAACGCATTCTCCGTCGATAGGCAATCGGATAAGAGATGATGGTCAGGGCAAACGCAACTGCAGTCGCGAAGCAACCTGTTTTCGCAAGACCGCTGAAAACAGGGAGGGATGAAGAGCCGGCCAGAAAGCTCTCGTATACCCCCAGAAACCAGAACGGGGGAAAATATCGGGCGGCGGGTAATTTGGTTAAGACCTGGAGGAATTGGGACGAGACCGGAAAAAGCAAAAGGATTGTTAATAGCATCATTATGGTGACAGCCTGCAGGAACGGTGAAATGGCCCGAAAGAGCCGTTCGCCCATAACCGTCACCATCATTCCCTGCACGCTCAGGAATAACGCTGCAGCAAACGCGCCGCTTCCCAGCACGGCCAGCACATGCGCAACCAGGTGACGCGCGAGGCCTGGTGTCTCCGATAGCAGAGGGAAGAAGATGGATCCGAGCGCGCTGCTACCGACCAGAAATAACCCGAGAAAAAGTGCTGCAGCCGCCGTCCTGGCCAGAAACAGCCTTCTGTTGACAACGGGAAGCGGGGTGAGCACGAAAACGTCAATCAGATCGGGAAACAACAAATCCCAGGCAAAGATGCTTACTGCTCCGACGGCCACAAACGAATACAACACATAAAAATAGTGGTCGCTTACCTGAGACCAGAAGGGCCTGGGAAGAGGCGCATGGTATAGGGGGGTCAGAAACAGGGCCACAACCATCCCCGGAAGGGCGATGGCATATACAACCTGAAGAAAATGCGTTTTCGCATCACCATCCGCGGAAACCATTTCGTTGTTGAAGAATCGTTCGAAGAAGTGACGAACCAGAAGGTGAAATTGACTTTGTTCCCGCGCCTCCACCACAGGCATGTGAGCTTGCACTTCGAGCGATAGCACAGGAAATTCCGGTGCAGTGAACATGCGGAGCCGGCTAAACATTTCGCACCTTGATAGTTTCTACCAATTCGCTGGCGATTGATTTGGTGTCTTCCTGCTCGACCAGTTGAGCAAATGCACTTTCGAGGTTGGCCAACTCCATGAGCCCGATCAATTCTGTAGGGCTGGCATCGGCTAGGACCTTTCCCTTCGCAATGACGACAACCCGATCACAAATCTGCTCCACTACCTCGAGGACATGCGAGATGTAGAGAACGGCCTTCCCCGCCGCTGTCAGTTCCACTAACAAGTCCTTGAACAGACGGGAGGAAAGGACGTCAAGACCGGAGAGCGGCTCGTCGAATATCAGGAGCCTTGGGTCATGCATGAGCGCCGCGGCGATCAGCACGCGCTGCTTCATTCCCTTGGAATACATCGAAATTGGCGAATGCCGCCATGACTCCAGACCAAGAAGATGCAGTAGCCGATGGGCCTTGATCTGGATTTGCCGTTCTCGCAGCCCCCGTAGCCTACCTACTAACTGCAGGTATTCCAGGCCGGAGAGATAGGTATACAGATGCGCTTCCTCCGGCACGTAGCCAAGCGTTGCCCGAAAACTCATCAGATCGTCGCGTATATTCCTGCCCTGGAATAGCACCCGGCCCTCATTGGGCTGCAACAGGCCGGTAATAATCTTGACCGTGGTGGATTTCCCTGATCCATTGGCGCCCAGGTAGCCGACTACTTCGCCGGCATTCACTCGGAAATTAACGTTCGAGATCGCCGGAATACC
>DASRRN010000127.1:0-8560 GCA_035695685.1 Acidobacteriaceae bacterium
GGGCCAAGCGAATGAAGGCTTCCAATTGGGCCAAGGTCTCGCGCAAACCGGTAAGCCAGAGGGAGACACGAGGCAATTGAGTATTGGCACTGCGCTGCATCGCGATGAAGTTGCCCACGTTGGCCACGATGCGGTCGAACATGTCTTTGCCGCGCACCATCTGGAAGACGGACGACTCAGCGGCATCGAGCGAAACGCGCAACTCATCGAGGCCGGCGTCGATCAGGGCTTGGCCGTTGGTTTTAGTCAGCAACGTGCCGTTGGTATTGAAGAGCACATAAACCCTGCGCTCCTTTAAATAACGGATCATGCGTGGGAGCTCTTTCACCAGCATCGGCTCGCCCACCCCGTGCAGTACCACGCGGGCAATTTTGGGGTATTGGTCGATGATGCTGGTGAATAGCTCCCACGACATATCTTTCTCGGGCTCGAGCTCTTCGAAGGTACGGGGGCAGGTGGTGCACAACAGGTTGCAGCGGTTGGTGGTTTCCAGATAAAGGCAAACGGGATCGGCTTCCATAATTACCGAGAGCTGGTCTTCCGGCTTCTCAAAGTAACGCCGCATGTCCTGCTGCGGTAGTACGGAAAGATGCTCGCTCATGGGTTCCTCGCATAGATGGCAAACGCTTTGTGGGGAGTGGATCCCCTGGGGGACCGTCTCGTTTGCAACAGACCGGCGCCCATGCACCACAACGCCAGCAAGGCCGTGGTGGCATATAACCATTCAAACATGTAGTACATGGGTGGCCCAGGATTAGCAAGTGAGGTGGTGTAAAGGTAAAAACAGGCGGTGGTGAAATAGAGCATGGGCACGTAAGGGATCAGACACACAAAAGGCAGCAACCACAGGTAGTACCAGGGGTAGTGGGCAGAGAACAGCAGCATGAGCGCTGTGGCAAGGACAAAGGCGTAGCGAATCGCGGTCCCCGCGCCGGTCTCACTCGTCCACCAGGCCCAGAGGGCTAACCCCAACAACAGCAATGCAGCAAAGGCATAGAACGCGCCGGTCGGGAGCGATTCCCAGTGCAAGCCATGGCGGGCCAGGGTGAGCAGAAAGTAGCGACTCCCGGATTCCAGCCCTTCCTCCTTTGCGTACTCGGGCAAAAACCCGAGCACGTGGCGGCCTACGCTCGCGTAGCAGGCGTAGCCGGCCGCAACCATGCCAACCACCGTGGCTGGCATCCTCCAATCGCGCCACTCACTACGCCGGTAGAGCGCTGGAAAGAGGGCGATGGGGTAGAGCTTGATCAGGGTCGCGGCAGCCAAGGCGATTCCGGTTGCCGCCGGCTTATGGCGGACATAGAAAAGTAAAGCGAGCGCGATCAGGGGGAGGGCAACGCCATCCACATGTCCACTGCTCGCGACCTCCCACAAAACCATCGGATGCCAGGCGTAGATGAGCACTTGTTCGCGCCGTAAGCCAACTGCGCGCAGCAGCTTGACCAGGATCCAGATGGCGAGCGACTCCAGCCCCACCATACCCGCCTTCATCCAGCGCACCGATGCGCCGATTCTGCTGATGAGCAGGAAAAGCATCTGTGCTCCCGGGGGATAAATGGTGTGCGCGTAGTCTCGCCGATTGATATGGGGATAGATATCGAGGTCGCGGAGGAATGCCAGATGAGAGTCGGCGGGAATGTAGCGATACGGATTGATGCCGGCGGCCTGCACTTGCCCATCCCAGACGTAACGGAAGACATCGGTAGACAGAAAGGGCGGGGAAAATAAACATACCAGCCTGCAGGCGACGGCACAGACGATCACGATCAGCAAGGTCCAGCGATTCACGGGCCTGTTCAGGATTATCCAGACGGCCACCAGGTAGCCGAGTGCCTGATACATTGCGACCAGACCAAAGCCGATGAAGAAATGATGAATCTCGTCCACTCCTTGGCGGCAGAGCGCCAGCAGAAAGAGTCCCAACAAGGCAAGCGCGCAGTTCGTGACCCACGGCTGTTGTGTCACCTTGAACTACTCGTGGTGCAGGCAGGCTGGAGGCTCTCGAGATACCCGCGGGTGTGCCTGGCGTTGTATCCGGCGCCTGTGGGTGCAGCGAGTTCGCGGCGAAGCCGGTCGAGCGTGGCTGCGTCGTCCACGTCGTACCAGGTGGGAAGCAGTTCGGCATCCAAACCGATTTCCTTGGCTCGCTCCAACGTCTGCGCAAGTACGCGCCCGGTACTCCAGTCGATCTGCTCGAATAGGCGATGGTGCAGGCGCTTAATGCCCAGCAGGTAATAACCGCCATCATCGGAACCGCCCAGCACCATGCGATCGCCTGGACGCGATAGCGTTTCTACAGCCTGCAACAAAGCGTCCTGAGGCATGGTGGGGCTGTCGGAATCAATCAGGCACACGGCGCTGAATCCGCAGGCAAACAGATCTTCGGAAGCATGGAGCAGGCGTTCCCCGAAAGCATCGCCTCGCTGCGCCAGTAGCTGGAAAGCGGGCGGCAGCAAGCCATCGAAGGCGGCTTCATCCCCGATCGGTGTATAAGCCACCACCCCGGCGCTGTTGCCGGCTTCTGTTACCTGGCGGATGTTTTCCGTGGTGTCCCTGATAAAGCAAATGTTGAGGGCCGAGGCCTGTTCGGGAGTGAGAGGGGGAGAAAGCCTGGTCTTTACCTTGCCTGGGTGCGGAGCCTTGGCCATCACGGCCAGTGCGCAGCGGCCCTCCTCACGTGTGTCTTCCCCGGGTTGCAGTACCTTGTATGGCAAGGTTCAGCAGCTCCGATCGCACACCGCGTACTGGTACCAGTTGTCCTGCCACAGGCTGACCGTGCTCCAGGGCTGGGTGGCGATCAGAGACTGGAATTCGTTCCGATTCAGCACCGCTGCGCGACCGGGTTCATGAAACCGGGTACTCCAATCCCCCATCATGCGGGCGAATAGCCACATGCAAGAGAGGGGAAGCATGGCGCGCAAGGCGGACGTGGGCTCGGCAATAAAGCAACGGCCGCCCGGACGGAGGGCGGAGAATATTTCTCGCAGCGCCTGCGGTCGATCCCCCACGACCATCAGCAACCGGCTGGCGACAATTGCGTCGACTGGCTCCAGGGATTGGGAGAGTGCGAGCACGTTGGCTTTGACGAAATGACAATTCTTCAGGCGGCGGATGTCGGCGCGGTCCTTAGCCCGGGAAAGCAAGCGCTCAGAGAAATCGACACCGGTGATCTGAATATCAGGGTAGCGTTGCGCAAGGCTGCAGGCGTAGAAGCCGGGGCCACAGGCTATTTCAAGAAGGCGGGTGTCGGGGCCGGGCCGCGCGCCGGGCCAAAGTGCTTGAGAGATGGCTGTGGTGTGATCGCGGAACAGATGCTCACGACAGAATGCGTAAAACCATGAACATCGTTCAAAAAGACTTTCCTGGTCACTGCGAAGGGGGCCAGGAAATTTTTCTCCCAAATTTTCTATTGCCATCGTTTGAGTCCGGTTCTCTCGAACTTCGTCTCTGTGGCGCCGGTGATTTTGAGCCCACCCGCATCATAACCCGAGCCATGCTCCGGGGCGCCGCCGGATCTGATCTGACTGTTTGATGCCATAGAAGTTACGACAATCGCTATGGATATCACGGAATATTCAACGGCGCTTAAGAGGGTGTGTGTGAACCCGCTTGAAGGGTACGGCCTTTAGGCCGTACGTTTAGCAGTCAAGATGAATCGGCTTCAGCCGCTGAAGGCCCGCTGAAGGCTGCTTAAGCGAGCACAAGAGATGCCTCAAGGGGCTAAAGCTAAAGAGCGTGTGTGAGAACTCTGCTCCAGTCCCGAAGGGACGTCTGAACTTAGCCCAGGACGACTGGGGTGACCGAAAAAGCTGGATTAGTCCCGCCAGGGACGGCTGAAACCTCGTCCCCTGTGTTCAGCCGTCCCTTACGGGACTGGTCGGATTGCTTATATCTACCCAGGACTGTCGTCCTGGGCTAAGCTCAGACGTCCCTTCGGGACTTAGAGCAGAGTTCTCTCACGCACCCTCTTTTAAGGGACGGCCGGAGGGTTGGTGCGAAAACGATTGGCCCGCTCGAACTCTTCGCGCAGCTGGGGTGTCTTGAGGTTTTCGCGCAGATGGGCCAGCCTTTGCTCCATACATAGAAGTGCATCCGCGATCTCTGCTCCGTTGGCATGGGCAATGTCACGCCACATGGAATAGGGGCTGGCTCCGAGCCGCGTCATCTCGCGCAGTGCACGTCCCCCAATGGCTCGCACGTCTGGCGCATCGGCAAAACGATCTTCCAGCATGGCGGTCAAAGCAGTGGACAGAAATTGGGGCAGATGGCTGACCCAGGCACAGATCTCGTCATGCCTGGCGGCCAGGATGTCCATGGCGCGACAGCCAAAGCGTTCCACCCAGGCCCGCCACTCTGCGGCCAAAGGATGACCGGCAAACTCAGTGAACAGCCACACAGCCTGGGCGAAGAGTTGCGCGTCGGCGTTAGCGGCTCCGCTTACTTCCTTACCGGCCATGGGATGCCCTGGGAGAAAACCGGCTTGGCCGAGGTTACCAAAGAGCGATAACGCGCGGGTCGCGATGGCCATTTTGACACTGCCCACGTCGGTGACCAGTTGATGCGGCTTGAGCTGTGGAGCGAGTCTTTCCATCCAGTCCTGAATGGCAGACACCGGTCCGCTGAGAAGCACGAGGTCGCTACTCACTGCTGCGCTGACAGCATCGCCGGCAATGGCATCGACCGCTCCGCGCTCGAGGGCAAGGTGCGACTGAGACGGATGACGGTCCCAACCGACAATCTCACCGGGAAACTGAGCGGCGCGGAGAGCCAGCCCAACGGAAGCGCCAATGAGGCCAGTGCCGACAATGGTTATGCGCTGGATCTTCATCTCACAGGCCGTCGATCGTTAGGAATCTCTGTGCCGACCATGCCTGGATGCCCCCATCCATTCGAGTGGGCCGCGACGCGGCTAAAAAAAGAGCGCCCTATGCGCAATAAGCGCTAAAAGGTGACGGCGCACAGCTAAACCTTTCAAGCTACAGGGACTTCAGCTCGTATGTTTCGGTTTACAGCGGAGGCGATGATGCGCAGCTGGTCCATGAGCTGGTCAAATTGCTCCGGAAACAGGGACTGCGCTCCGTCAGAAAGCGCTTTATCGGGGTTGGGATGCACTTCGATCAGCAGCCCATCGCAGCCGGCCGCGACCGCAGCGCGGGCCATGGGCGCAACTTTGTCCCGCCGACCGACGCCGTGCGAGGGATCGGCGAGCATGGGCAGATGGGAGAGCTTCTTGATCACGGGGATGGCCGAAATGTCCATGGTATTGCGGGTGTAGGTCTCGAACGTACGAATGCCCCGTTCGCAGAGCATTACGTCATAATTGCCGCCGGCCAGGATGTACTCCGCAGACAGCAGGAGCTCCTCTAGGGTTGCGGCAATGCCGCGCTTGAGCAGCACCGGCTTACGGACCAGCCCGATTTCGCGCAGCAGATTGAAGTTCTGCATGTTGCGAGCGCCCACCTGGAGGACGTCTACATAGGAAAGCATCAGGTCGATCTGGGAAATTTCCATAACCTCGCTGATAATCAGCAGGCCGGTGCGGTCGCCCGCTTCCCTCAGCAGCTTGAGGCCCTCCAGTCCCAGGCCCTGGAAGGAATAGGGAGAGCTGCGTGGCTTGAACGCCCCTCCGCGGAGAAAGGAAGCCCCGGCTGACTTGACCTGGTCGGCCGCGGTAAAGATCTGCTCGCGTGATTCCACGGAGCAGGGACCGGCCATGACGACAATCTCATCGCCGCCTACGGCCACACCATTGGGAAAACGAATAATGGTTCCTTCCGGCCTGAAACCCCGGCCGGCCAGTTTGTAGGGCGACGAGATGCGCACCACCTCGGCGACACCGGGCAGCAATTCAAAGTCTTTGTGATCAAAATGCGAGGGCGTGCCTACGCCCGCCAATACCGTCTGGACTGTTCCGGTGGTGCGGTGAACATTGAACCCGACCTGAACGAGGCGTTCGATCACCCCCTGGATGTCTTCCTCGGTCGCTCTTTCCTGCATAGCAACAATCATGGTTACTTTCCTGTCTCTCTTGTTCTGGACGCCAGCTCATCTTTTTGTAGCGCCCGCATCACATCGATGATGCGCTCGTAAATGTGGGTCAGTTCGATATCGGGAAGCGGCCCTTTATTGTTCGCGCGCACATTCTCGAAGATCACTCGCTCACGGTTCGGCTCATAAACCGGCATTGAGGTGGAACGTTTTAGCTTGCCGATCTCCTGCGCGGCGTGGGCCCGCGCGCTGATCAGCGCCACGATTTGACGATCCAGTTCATCAATCTTCTTTCGCCAGTCGACAATATCCATGCACTTCCCTTGTTCTTTATGATACGGTTCGGCCCTCGACTTAATGTTGCACAGCAACCTGGCGAAGTCCCTGAAGGAAGGCTGAAATTGCAGCAGGAGCCTTGCCGGGCTCGGCCTTTTCAATCAGGGCAACGATGGCACTGCCAATCACCGCCGCATCCGCGAACTCGCCCACGGCGGCTACGTGATCCGCGGTCGAGATGCCGAAACCCACGGCAATGGGCAACCGAGTGAAGCGGCGCAGGCGCTCCACCAGGCGGCGCGCATCGGAGGCCAAGTTTTGCTGTGCCCCGGTAATGCCTACACGAGAGATGGCATAGACGAACCCCTGGGAAACATCTGCAATCATCTTCAGGCGGTGATCGGTGCTGGTAGGGGCAGCCAGGAAAATCGGCATAAGCCCGTTGTGGTGGAGCTGAGCGAGATACTCTGCCGCCTCTTCTACGATCAGGTCGGTGATCAATACACCGTCCACGCCGCAATTCGAGGCCTGAACACAAAAACGCTCCAGCCCAAAGCGCAGAACCGGGTTGAAATAGGAGAAGATCACCAGGCCGGCCCAGGGTCTCATGGCACGCAGTTCAGCCGCCAGGGCGAGCACATCTTGCAGGCGCGTACCGTTGGCCACGGCACGCTCGCTGGCGCGCTGGATCACCGGACCATCGGCTAAGGGATCGCTGAAGGGTACGCCCAACTCGAGGACTTCCGCACCCGCGTCGATGGCCGCCAGAGCTACTTCACGGGTGGTCGCCAGATCAGGATCTCCGGCGGTGAGATAGATGACCAAGCCGGGCTTTTTGCTAAATTCAATCGGCATCTGTTTTTGCTTCCGGGGCCAGGTGCAACTCGCGCGCCATGATACCCATATCCTTGTCGCCACGGCCGGATAGATTTACTACCAGTATGTCATCGGGCGCCAGCCTGGGGGCCAAGCGAATACACTCCGCGACGGCATGCGCGCTCTCGAGCGCTGGCACGATGCCTTCCGTCCGGGCCAGCCGCTCCGCAGCGTCCAAGGCTTCTTCATCAGTGGCGGAAACATATTCGGCCCGGCCCGAGTCGTGCAGGGCGGCATGCTCGGGTCCTACCGATGCATAGTCCAGGCCGGCAGAAACGGAGTGGGTCAAGGAGATCTGGCCAGCCTCATCCTGCAGTACATAGGAGTAGGTACCCTGGAGCACTCCGGGGCTGCCACCGTGGAAACGAGCGGCGTGGCTGCCCAGCGCCGGGCCGCGGCCACCGGCTTCGACGCCGATCAAGCGGACGCTGGGCTCTCCAATAAAATCGTAGAACGCGCCAATGGCGTTCGAACCGCCGCCCACGCATGCGAGGACGGCAGTGGGCAGCCGGGTTTCCTTCTCCAAAATCTGCTCCTTCATCTCCTGACCAATCACGCGGTGGAAGTCGCGCACCATGGTGGGGTAGGGATGAGCTCCCAAGACGCTGCCCAGCAGGTAGTGGGTGGTGCGTACATTGGTGACCCAATCGCGCATGGCTTCGTTAATCGCGTCTTTCAAGGTGCGTGAACCGGAACTGACGCCGCGGACTTCCGCTCCGAGCAGGCGCATACGGTATACGTTGAGCTCCTGCCGCCGCATGTCTTCCTCGCCCATGTAGACAACGCATTCCATGCCGAACAGGGCGCACACGGTCGCCGTGGCTACGCCGTGCTGGCCGGCGCCGGTTTCGGCAATGACACGACGCTTGCCCATGCGACGGGCCAACAACCCCTGGCCTAGACAGTTGTTAATTTTGTGGGCGCCGGTGTGGAGCAGATCCTCACGTTTGAGGTAGATCTTCGCTCCACCGAGCTGGCTGGTCAGACGGGCAGCCAGGTACATTGGGGTCGGGCGTCCGGCATAGTCCGCCAACAGTGAATCGAGCTCGGCGTGAAAGAGCGGGTCGGCCTGCGCTTGCGCATAGGCGTGTTCCAACTCCTGCAGAGCGGCCATCAGGGTTTCGGGGACATAACGCCCCCCATAGACGCCAAAGCGGCCGGCAACGATCTCGGTGGCGGTATTCATCATTCGGCTATCCCTCAATGTTTCCCTAGCTGGCTAAAATTTCTTCGGCCGCTTCCTGTGCTGAGCGAATGAAAGCCAGTACCCGCGCCGGGTCCTTCTTGCCCGGGGCACTTTCGACTCCGCTCACCACGTCGACGCCCCACGGGCGAAGGATCTGAATGGCCTGCTTCACGTTGGCAGGGCCAAGGCCGCCGGCCGCAATCAATCGCAGATGCGGTGCTGCCCGGAGGAAGG